>DASSWV010000499.1:0-10189 GCA_035704545.1 Pelobium sp. | reverse complement strand
CTAAAACTAAAAGCTGTTGCGAAAAACCAAGCTTGAAAGATAGATTTAAGTAAAGGCAGAAGGCCTAAGGCGGAAAGCTTAAAGCTGAATTGCAAATTGAGATTTAATCCCCTTCTTTAAAAAGTTGGGGATTTTTTTTTTTAATTCATTACCAATTAAAAACCCTTCTGTCCGTCGAGTTAAGCGAAGCGTCTCTACGGATTAAGAAATGGAGAAGAGTCTCCAGACTCTTTATAAATGCATAAATCTCATCAATCAACTGCCATAAAAAAAGTGTTTCATGGAACTTCGGTTAAAAACGGCAAGTGCTAACGAACTCGGAGATCGCCACAGCTCCAACTCGCAAGCCGCCGCTTCGGCTTCGCGACGGAAACACAAGCAATACTGTCTTCAAAATAAAATATAAATTTACCAAACTTTTCACTTTCAACTTCTTTCAAACTCAAACAAATCTTACTTCTAACTGACCACGCCAATTCCGCATCCAAAAATTTAAAATTATCTTTGCAAAAATTTAGGGCGTAAATAATGAGTAAACACGGGAGAATTTTAGTGGCAATGAGCGGTGGTGTAGATAGTTCTGTGGCAGCGGTAATGTTGCATGAGCAAGGTTACGAAGTCATCGGCTTGACTATGAAAACTTGGGATTACGCTTCATCTGGTGCAAATTCTAAGGAAACCGGCTGTTGCAGTTTAGATTCTATTAATGATGCCCGTTCTTTAGCTGTGGGCTACGGAATGCCTCATTACATCTTGGACATCAGAGATGAATTTGGCGACTTTGTGATCGATAATTTTGTGGATGAATATTTAGCCGGACGCACACCAAATCCTTGTGTTTTATGTAATACACACATTAAATGGGAAGCCTTACTAAAAAGAGCTGATAAATTGGACTGTGAGTTTATTGCGACCGGACATTACGCTAATATCCGCCAGCAAGACAGTGGCAGATATGTAATTTCTAAAGGGAAGGATGAAAACAAAGACCAATCTTATGTGCTTTGGGGGGTTTCTCAGCAAAATTTGGCCCGTACTCGTTTTCCTTTGGGTTCTTTTGCCAAAGCCGAAATTAGGCAAATGGCTTTGGATATGGGTCAGCAAGAATTAGCCAATAAAAGTGAAAGCTACGAGATCTGTTTTGTGCCTGAAAATGATTACAGAGCATTTTTGAAACATCGCGTTCCTAATTTAGAAGCAGAAGTTGACGGCGGAGATTTCGTTTTAACCGATGGAACAAAAGTAGGCAAACATAAAGGTTATCCTTTTTATACAATTGGCCAACGCCGAGGTTTAGGTGTGGCTTTTGGCCACCCAATGTTTGTGACCCAAATTTTGCCAGAAAGCAATACAGTAGTTTTAGGAACAGAAGATGAATTGCAAAGAACCGAAGCAATGGTAAAAAACGTTAACCTCATTAAGTACGCATCAATCCCAGAACCGTTAGAAGCCATTACTAAAATCCGGTACAAAGATGCGGGCGCAACCAGCCACATCCAACAGATTGGGAATAATATGAAAGTGGATTTCCACCATGCAGTTTCTGGAATTGCCCCAGGCCAATCGGCTGTGTTTTATGAAGGAAATGATTTGTTAGGCGGTGGTTTTTTAATGTAATTGCATTTTTTTGAGCCAATAATACTAAATTCGTTTTATGTTAAATCGGACTTTTCTCTGTATTGCCTTTTGTAGCTTGGTTTGGTTATCATGTACCAAAGAAAACAACGCTCCTGCAATTGATTTACAAGGCGAGTTTTATCCCTTAAAGGTAGGTGCGGTTTATATTTACGATGTTGACTCTACCGCATATAGTGATTTTATTGGCAATTGTAGAGGAACTGCTACAAACTACAAATTCCAATTGAAAGATTCAATTGCGGATACTTTTTTGACTTTAACTGGAGACACAAGTTACCGTGTGGAACGTTACCGAAGAACCACACCAACAGGTGAGTGGGTCATTCAGCAAGTGTACAGCCGAAATAAAACGTTAAGAGCAGCAGAAGAATTCATCAACAACCAACGATTTGTCCGTTTGGTATTTCCTCCTGCCCAAGGCACTTTTTGGAACGGAAACTCTAAAAACACCATTGGCGAACAAGAGTATATTATTGAGGACGGTATTTTGCCTTTAACCGTAAATTCTTTAAACTTTGATAGTACCGTTACGGTAAAAGAAATTGATGAATTTAATTTGATTCGGGAAGATTTAGTGAAAACCACTTATGCAAAAAACATAGGATTGGTTCAGAAAGTTGCTATCCAAGTTAATAAATGTATAAGTTCTGGAGAATTTACTCTGGGGTCAGTTTACAGTTATAAGTTAAGTTCATTTAAATTATAATGCATAAGCCCTCTCATTAATCTCTAAAGTTCTAGAGGTTTTGTTTTTACAAAACCTTTGTTAAACGAGAGAAAACCTAAATGATCTCAATTTTAAAAGCGTGGGATAGCAACAAAACACCAATTGCCAACAACCCAATATGAACGTATTTTAAAAATGCTCCTTCTTTAATTTTACTGTGCAAATAATCTCCAAAGTAAATTGCCATTAATACTACCGGTAAACTCATTAAAAAATATTGAAAAACCTGCATACTCAGAATACCGTGAAACCAATAACCTAATAGTCCAACAATGCCCAGCGGAAGAAAATATGCCTGCAAAGTTGCCCTAAAATGTGATGGAGTCCAACTGCGCATATCACCATAAACCACTATTGGTGGCCCATTTAATCCGTAAGCACCACCAAAAATCCCAGAGAAAAAGCCACAGATAAACAACCAAAACATATTATCTGCTTTTAACTTAAATATACTGGTCGAAATTAGGGAATAAACCGAGTAAGCCACTATCAAACCGCCTAAACCTACTTTTACAATAGTTTCATTCAAGTAAATCAGTCCAAACAACCCAATTGGCACACCCAAAACCGCAAAAATTATGAGCCATTTTGCACTATTAAACTGAACTTTAGTTTGATTGCGAAAAAGCAGAACCATTGCAATAAAAGTGGAAAGCAAAACGCAAAGCGGAACAGCGGTTTCAATAGACATGAAAAACAGAAGCAAGGGAACTCCCACCAAAGATTCTCCAAAACCAAAAGTGGACCGGACTAGCGTTGCAAGAAAAATAATGATAAGGACGTATATGGTATTTGGGTGCATTTTTTTATTTTCTTTTTCGAGGAACTGTAAAGCTAAAAAAATGACATTAAATCTTGTTTATTATCGAGGAGCTTATCCATACTGATTTTAAAAGAATAAATAACAATAACAAAAACCACATACTACTCGTAAAAAGATTAAAACTTAGATTTTTTTATGATTAAGCAATTCTTTCGAAGAAAAAAGATTTTTGAATTAATTACCAACTCAACACAAGCAACAATCGCGCTTGCCGTTTTATTTCCTCCTATTTGACATAATTGATTATCTTTAGTGCCAATGAAAAATTGGTTAATTATATGAGTAAAATTAAATTCTTTTTCTTTCTACTATCAATTATCTTTACCAGTTCGTGTGGTTCATATAAAAACATCCCCTACTATCAGGATTTGAACCAAAACAGCCCCACTAAACAACAGGTAACTAATTATACCCCCCTCACTATACAACCCGCTGATATTTTAGGCATCAACGTAAATAGCAGAAACCCTGAGTCATCGGCCATTTTTAACTATAATTTAAACCGCATAAACGGAAACAACTTTGACAACTCATCGGATAACCCTGTAACAGGATATTTAGTTGATGAAAATGGAGAAATTGAACTGCCTTTAATCGGGACAATCAAAGTCGCGGGCCTTACCACATCCGAGTTAAGGGAAAAATTGGACAAGCTATTACTTACCTATTATAAAGAACCTACCGTAAGCATCAGGATAATTAACTTTAAAGTAGCCGTTTATGGTGATGTGCAAAAACCAGATCTTTATACCCTCCAGAACGAAAGAACCACCATTACCCAGGCGTTAAGTTTGGCAGGTGACCTTACCATTACAGCCAAGCGGAAAAACGTTATTCTTGTGCGGGAAATAGCTGGTGTACGGAAATTTATACCTATAGACTTGACCTCTAAAGACATATTCGAATCTCCTTATTATTATTTAAAAAATAACGACGAGATTTATGTAACGCCAGACCGCACCAAATATGCTACCGTTGATCGCGGATACCGCAATGCGTCGCTCATTTTATCGGGTCTTTCTATTATCGCTATAACGTTTTCAACTTTATACCGGTAAGCACTATTATGGCTGCACAACAACCACATATTACCACTCTTATTATTCCAGAGGCAAAAAAAAGACCTCTGAATATTAAAGTTCTTGTAGCTAAATATCTTTATCATTGGCCATTATTTGTTATAGGTCTATTCTTTACTATATCTTTAGCAATTGTTTATTTGCAATTTGCTAAAGCAACTTTTGAGATCAATGCAACCTTAATTATTAAAGACAATAAAAAAGCACCCGAACAACAGTCGGCACTTAGTGAGATTGATCTGGTAAACTCTACCAAATTGATTGAAAATGAAATAGAAGTCTTAAAATCCAACCGACTGATCAGTCAGGTAGTAAGGGAGTTGGAACTTGAGATAGTTTATCAAAAAAAATGGATGGAAGGTTACTGACCTGTATAAATCCAGTCCTGTAAAATTAACTGTATTAAAACCTGTAGCGTCTCGTCAAAACGCAAAAAACAAGTCGGATAAAAAAGAGATTACCATCGTTATAAAAGATTACAATAGCTTTTTCATAAAATCCGACGATGATCAGTTAACAGAATACGCTTTTAATAAACCAATAAATAGTAACTGGGGCACATGGGAGTTAGCACCAACAGATTTTTTGCCAGACTACAAGGGCGCTACCATACAAATAGCAGTTTTAGACCCCCAACTATTGGCACTCGAGTATCAAAAAGCGATTGAGGTTTCTATACCTAATAAGCTAGCTACCGCTATTACATTAACCTTTGAAGACCCGATAGCTCAGCGAGGGAAAGACATCCTTAACCAACTAATTTTCAACTACAACCGCTCCATCATAGAGGAAAACGAACTGAAAGCAAAAGCTACTCTGGATTTTTTGGACAAACGCTTGGATTCATTAACTGTAGAACTTAACATAGCAGAACAAGGAATTGAAGGATTTAAAAGCAGTCGCGGAATTACCGATATCAGCATCGAATCTAAAATAAACCTTGAGAACATCCAAAATAATGACCGGATGTTAAATGAAGTAAATGTAAAGTTGGGGATTATTAATGACATTGAAGATTACATAAATTCTTCTAAACCCGGTCAGATTCCGGCAACAATGGGCATTACCGATCCGGGATTGAATAGTTTGATTGAAAATTTATCAAGGTTACAGCTACAAAGATCAAGCTTATTGGCGATATCGCCAGAAACCAATCCTGACTTTGATCCAATCAATAGGCAAATTGCAACCACTAAGGCAGCCATAAAAGAGAATGTGGCTAATATCAAGTCATCATTACTAAATACTCGCTCTAAATTGCAGTCTTTTAATAATGAGTTAGCATCGTCTATTAAAAATATCCCTACGCAAGAGCGACAACTGGAAAGTATCAAAAGACAACAAGCGGTAAAAGAGGGCCTCTACACGTATTTACTGCAAAAAAGAGAAGAAATAGCCACTAATTATTCGAATATTTCAATCTCAGACCGTGTGGTTGACCAAGCTTATGCCAGCGAACCGAAAAGTAAAAAGGCGATTGCTTTAGCCCTTGCACTTGTTATAGGATTAGGTTTGCCTTTTGGGATTATTTTACTTAGAAACAATTTAAATGACACCATTATTGATGTAAATGAAATTAAAGATGTTGTTGACACGCCAATTATAGGCGAAATATCACTTGAAAAATCACAAGATTTGATCTCGGTAAAGGCTGCTGGAACCAATGCTATTAGTGAGCAATTAAGGACTTTACGTACAAACCTCTATTATCTTTATGGTGATAAAAAACGTGGAAGAGTTACACTGGTAACTTCTAGTATTCCTCACGAAGGCAAAAGTTTTATCAGCAACAACTTGGGCCTTACCCTGTCTCACATTGGCAGAAAAACTATTATCCTTAAAATGGTGTTGCGCCAGTCTAAGATTGAGGATGCTTTCAACAATAACGGCCTCGGTATTACTGAGTTTTTAAACAATAAGGCTAGCTTGGCAGAGATAGTAAACCCATCTGAGCTAAACCCAAACCTGCATATTATTGGTAGCGGTGCAGAAGTGAGCAACCCATCCGAGTTATTGGAAAGGGGACGGTTAAAAGATTTGATTACCTCCCTTCAAGATAGTTATGATGACATCATTATAGACAGTCCATCTGTTCATTTGGTTCCAGACGCACTTATTATCTCCCGTTTAACAGATCTTACTTTATATATCATTAAACAAGGATACACCGAAAAAACAGAATTAGAATTTCTTAAAGAACTAGTTGATAAAAAACAACTGTTTAACGTACAGATTATCTTTAATGGCATACACAAAGCCAAATATGGATATGGGTATAATTACAAAAGCAGTTATTACACCAAAACGACTAAGAAAACTATTTTTACGAATTTCTGGAACAGATTTTAAAGCCTTTAGGGCCTATTTAAAACTGAATTGTAAAAATGGCTTATAGGTTATTTTTGAACGAGAGAGTGCGCATCCCGTCATGCTGACGATAGGAAGCATCTCACAAGCAAGGCAACTGAATACTTATAGGATGAGATGTTTCGCTCAGCGTTCAACATGACGAAATTGCTTAAAAAACAGTGCGAAAGCCTATTTGTAGATAGATTTATTTTAGCTAAAAAGAAGCACAACAATTATTAGATAAATTTTAAACAAGCTCTAAAATAATTAAGAAAGTTAATGGAAAATAACACGCTAAATATTTTTTTTGTACTTGATAAGAATTACATAGTACCCTTTACGGTGACTTTGACCTCTATTTTTGAGAATAACAAAGACTTAAACATCCAAGTGTTTGTGCTACATGAAATGGGGCAAAATGACGTTTTAGATGTAGCCTGCAACTTTTTCAAAGACAAATACAACCAATCCGTTAATTTGATAAATTTTGAGGACAAATATTTCAACGATTTCTACATCTCAGAACATATAACCAAAGCGGGCTATTTTAAACTTTTATTAGGTCAAATGATTCCTGAAACCGTTAGCAACGGGTTATATTTAGACTGTGACATTGTGGTTACAGGCTCTTTAAAAGAATTATGCTACCGTAGTTTTCATGACGGCGCTTCAGAAACGTCTTTATTTGCGGTAACGGATGTAAGAGCAAACAGAGAAATCAACCGACTAAATAAGGCGGGCGCAAATATAACCAGCTATTTTAACACGGGTGTTTTTTATGTCAACTTAAAAAAATGGCGGGCAGAGCATATGGCAGAAAAAATGATCGAGATAGGCAGAAAATATGGGGAGCAACTGGTCTATCTAGATCAGGACATTATGAATATTTTTTTTAAGTCTGAATATAAAGAGCTGGAAGACACTTATAATAAGGACGCCGCAGTAGAACATGCCGAGCTTCCAATTATATTACATTATTTGGGAAACTCAAAACCATGGCACTTTGTGGATAATAGCCCTAATAAATATTTGTATCGTAAGTATTTAAAAATAACACCTTTTAAAAATTTAAAACCAGAAGGGATCAGCTTGGAAAATTTCGCGAGGAAGTATGTCCGTTTATTCAGGCAAAAAAGGGGCTCAGGGCCCGATTATAGTATTTAAAATTTAACAACAATTAGGCTATTTTAAAAAATTATTTTTCCTCTAAATGATTAGCAGATCTTATTTCTGGGTAAAGGGAATGATAATTACGATTATTATCATTTTCCTCCAATTTTTCTCTTATACAGGGATAAGTGAAGATTCTAAGGTCTTAGCCGCAGCAATTTTTGGTTGTGGTATGCTCATGTTGCTATTATCCCTGAACACCCTTTTATTTAAGAGAGAGCTGGTAATTTGTGGATTAGACCAGCTGGTTATCCTTTTTATGGTCTCCGTCTTTTTTAGCTTCTTTACAGCATATGGATATTGGGCGCAACCCGTTGCCACTTCGTTTTTATCGTACAGGCTGTTCTATATTTACTTTTTATACTTTGTGCTGGTCTATTTTGAGTTGTCGCAAAAAGAAGTGGAGAGCATCATTTTAGTGATCTTTTTTACCTCCTTAATTATTTTCTTGATTGATTACCTTACCTTCCCCGATCCTATTTTTACTATGCGTAGCGAAGAAAGAAGGAATGGAATCACCATTTTCTTTGACGGACAGGGCTTTACTTTTTTAGGCGCTTTTTATTACCTACAAAAATATTTCAAACAATTTAACCTCTTTCATTTGCTGTGGTTTTTAATTGGGGCCATATTCCTGTTCTTTTTGACCCAATCCAGAATGATGTTGGTAGGTATATGTTTTGGTTTTGTCCTCATCCTACTTTTAAGCCAGCTCAAACACCGCTTTACTTACGCCGCTCTGGGCCTAATCTTTGGAGTTTTATTCTATTTCTCATCTGGAATTTTTAAAGGAATCAAGGAGCAAAATAAAGAGCAAGCCCAATTTGCATCAGAAGATATCAGAGTTCAAGCTTATAATTTCTTCTTAAACGACCTGCAGGGAGGCTGGCCGACAATGATTTTCGGAAATGGTTATCCGGCAAAAGGAAGCAAATTAGAAGCAATCACTTATTACGGTCAGGACAAAGGTTTTTTCACTTCTGATGTTGGTTTAACTGGTCTTTTTAGTTTTTTTGGGCTCTTTGGAGAAATTGTGTGGATTTTGTTTTTTTATAAGGCGTTTACTATGAAAAATGCCGGAAATTTCACGTATGTTAAAGCGTACTTTTTAATGCTATTTGTTACAGCCTTTACAGGATATGCTATTTTTGACCCAGGATATATGCCTGCAACAGTAGTCGCCATTTATTTAATTAGGTGTAATTATCAGGAAACAAAAATTATTGAACGTGTAAGTACATTTTTAAAAAAACAATGATTCTATTGAAAGTAGTACAATTTAAGATGAGCTTGATTGCCAATGCAATGGCATCAAAAGCAATTCATGTCAAGATTATAAACACGTTCTCATGATAGCCGCCTTTAACCGAATTTTAAAAGAGAATACGTTTTTCAAGAACTTTTCTGTACTTACCCTGTCGAGCGTTTTGACACAGTTTTTGGGTATGGTCATTGGAATCAAGATTGCCAGGGTCTTAAGTCCGCACAATTTTGGTGTGTACAATTTGCTTCAGTTACACGTAACCATATTTTCTGTCGTGGGCACCTTGGGCATCAGTCGCATTATCATCAGAAATATCGCCAGGGATAAAATGAACATCAACGGATTACTTAAAAAATCTTTGATAATCAGAATTTTAGGGACGGTATTCGCAGTTTTGATTTTTGGTGTGTACTATTATTTTTTCAATTCTTATGATGTTTTTCTATTTGCGTTGGTGATCTCCTCCGTAATGATGACAGTCAGCTTCGATCACTTTAACAGCCTAGCTTTCGGGCTAGAGAAGATGGAGTTTTCTGGTTTTGTGAACCTCACAAGTACAGTATGCTGGCTTATCGCCATATTTTTGATCCCTGATGAGCAACTAAACTTAAACTTTGTTTTTTTGCTATTTGCCTTATTTAATATTGTTAAGGTGCTTCTTTTTCTTTTCGTTATCAGAACAAAAACAAATTATAAGGCTAGCTTTTCCAGTACAGTTCCGTCCCCAGATACTGCACTTTCACTGAGTAAAGAAAGCCTGCCCTTCTACTACCTCGATCTTTTTTCTTTGTTAAGCATGCAGATCCCTATTCTGTTTCTGGAGTACCGGTCTGGAACAGAACAAATTGGCTATTTTAATATTGCCAGCAAAGTTTTATTACCCATAAGTATTGTTGTGAACACGGCCCTCTCTGCGGTATTTCCAATTCTTGCAAGGCTTTACGAGCGTGATTTTGCCCGTTTTATAAATGTTTTTAAAACCATGTGTATCGCAATAAGTTTGATCGGGATTGCCGGGGCATTTGGCGCCACCCTTTTCAGAAAAGAAATTGTAGTGCTATTATATGGAGAGAAGTACATTAGCTCCAGTTTGGTGTTAAGTTATCAATGCTGGTATATTGCGTTTTTTTCTGTGGTAT
>DASSWV010000468.1:0-6714 GCA_035704545.1 Pelobium sp. | reverse complement strand
TGGAAACCATCAACAAACAATTCTTTAAATCAGAAAATTACGGTGGAGAGTTCTCTATTCTTAACTCTTATAACCCAGCAAAACCAGAAAAATCAACGGAATTAAAATCTAAAATTTATACTACTTTTTTGTATGTACTTTCGATCATCAGCATCGCTTTTTGGATAATTTCTTTAAATATTTTACCATTCGGTCACATCTTTCAATTCTTATTGGGCTCTGCGGTTTTATTTATCAACGTATTAGTGTTTAAATGGGTAAGATTGTAATTGTCTTTCTAAATCACGAATCCACAAATGTTACTCGGATATTTTAGTCCTATCAAATTTAAAGCTCCGTCGTGGAAGCACTTTTCCGGTTTACCAAAAAACCGCTCTCATTAAAATTTCTATAATTTTTGTGCTTTACTAAACGCTCTATCTTTTCTTGTTTTTAAAAATGATACTTTTACAATTAATGAAAGTTTTAATTGTTGAAGACGAAACAGAACTTGCGCATAGTATGCTTAATTATTTACAAAACCAAGATTATACTTGTGAGTTAGCGTACGATGTTGAAGAAGCTAAAGAAAAACTGACACTTTCAGATTTCGAATGCGTTATTTTAGACATTATGTTACCATTTGGTAGCGGCTTTGATCTTCTGAAGTTGTTAAAAGAATCTGGTAATGAAAGCCGTATAATTGTTATTTCCGCCAAAAATTCCACCGATGATAAAACCCGCTCTTTGAATATTGGAGCTGATGATTACCTAGCAAAGCCTTTCCATTTGGCAGAACTGAGTGCCAGAGTTCAATCCACCATTATAAAACAAGGTTTAGTTGGATCAGATAGCATTAACTATAAAAAATTAAGCATCAGTTTACCCTTAAAAAGGGTTAATGTAGCCGGAATTGAAATTGAAATTACAAAAACAGAGTTCTCACTGCTTTTGTTTCTCCTGCTCAATAAAGGCAAAGTTGTCTCAAAAAATGCAATTGCAGAGAATTTGAGCAGTCAATCTGCCTTATATTTTGATAACTTTGACATTATACACTCGCACATCAAAAGTCTTAAAAAGAAATTGGGCATTGCGGGCGATTACATAAAAAACGTTTATAACACCGGATATAACCTTAGTTAGCTGTGAGATTACTTACCTATAATACTAAAAAATATTTGTGGCTAACGTCACTGTTAATTGTTTTAAGCATCCCGGCTTTTTACTTTGCAGTCAACTCAATTCTGTTAAAAGCTACAGATAGCGCCCTAAAAAGTCAAGCCACATTAATCCCGAAATATATTAGCGAGATTAAAAACCCAGCTGATTTAGAACTTTGGAGAAAACTCGACAATAACGTTGAAGTTGCACTTTTTGATAAAAACCGTTTTAAGAAAGAACCTTTTACCATTCATGTTATCAACCCAGAAACCAAAGATTTCCAGACCTATCGTTATCTGCAAAAAGAAACCGAAATATTTGGGATTAAGCACACAATAACATTTAAAGTTCCCTTATTAGAAAAAAAAGAGCTCCTTAAAAGTATTTTAATTGTTCAGATTTCTTTATTACTACTCATTTGGGTTGGGTTTATCATTATCAATAGCGTAAGCAAAAATGTTTGGGCTCCTTTTAATCAAATTGTGGATTTTTTAAAGAGCTATGAACTTGCTAAAGACAAAGAACTCACAGAAGAAGAATTAGAGATTGATGAGTTTAACGATTTAAAATTCGCTATAAAAAACCTCACAGAACGTACAAAAACTTCGTACCAGTTACAGAAAGAATTTACTGAAAACGCAGCTCACGAGCTACAAACACCTATCGCTATTATTAAATCGAAATTAGATTTGATGTTGCAGGATAAATCGCTCAGCAAAAATCAAAGTACTTTGATTGATCAAATTTTCTACGTTTTACAGAAGCTGAGCGACCTTAATAAAAACCTTTTATTTTTAACAAAACTTGAAAACCAGCAGTTTATTTTTGAAGATCATGTTGATGGTGTAGCCACAGTTTCTAACGTGATTGAAAATCTTAACTTTTTTGCTGAAGGAAAATACCAGCAGTTATTATTTCCGCGACCTGAACCTGTTTTTTTTGAAGGAAACCAGGCATTAGTTGACCAGTTGGTACAAAACCTAATGATCAACGCCATACAATACTCACCAAAAGGCAGTATTATCAATATTTTGCTAACGCATGAATCTTTAACTTTTGTGAATGAAGGTTCAAAACTTGATTTTAACGAAGAAAGGCTGTTCTCAAGATTTTCTAAAACGATAGAGAAAGACCAGAAAGGTAACGGTTTAGGTTTGGCAATTTGCAAAAAAATAGCGCTGGTTCATGGTTTTGATATCAGCTACCGTTACCAAAATTCAAAACACCACTTTTCTGTAAGCTTTAAACAAAAAAACGAAGCCTGACAGGCCTCGTTCAATTTGCAGATAATTATTCCTGTGATGGTATCATCACAATTTTAGCTTCAATAGTAGAACTAGGAGGGTTGATTGTTCCACTTCCACTTGAATTCTGAATTTGTATGGTTATACGTTCCTGAGTAACAGTATAACTATAAGAAAACCCATCGTAAGTCTGTGGAATTGGTTCAAAAACATTTCCTCCGAAAGACAAATACACTAAAACCCCGTCAAAATCATTCTGATAAATATCGGTATTTAAAAAATTGATGGTAGATGAATAAGTTACTCCTCCATCCGCTGTTGTCCACCCGTTCGGTTCCAAATTTTCGTAGACGGTTTGGTTTGGCGTGGTGTAATACTCATTGGTTACTTTACGGCAGGCTGATACTCCAAGTATCATGAAACCCAATATTAAAATAGATAACTTTTTCATGTGCTGATTTTTAATTTTAATTGATATACGAGATTTTATGCTTGGCAATCTTCATCCTATTGTAAAGACGACCAAGCTAACTGAACGGTTGCATAGTGCTAAACAAAAAATACACCATAATTTAATTGTATTATCATTTTGCTTATTGTATCTAAAGTTTAACTTTGATCATACAAAAACCAAGATATATGCAAGAATTAGATAAAGCTACGCAAGACCGCGTAAACCAGTGGTTAAACGGAAATTATGATGAAGCAACCAAAGCAGAAATTCAGAATTTAGTTGATAACAATGCTGTTACCGAACTTACAGACTCTTTTTACAAAAGTTTAGAATTTGGGACTGGTGGTTTACGAGGAATAATGGGTGCTGGTTCTAATCGTGTGAACAAATACACCATTGGTGCTGCTACGCAAGGTTTAGCAAACTATTTAATCAATAAATATCCGGGAGAAAAAATAAAAGTAGCCATTGCGCATGACAGCAGAAATAATTCTGACGTTCTTGGAAAAATCACAGCTGATGTTTTTTCTGCAAACGGCATCCACGTTTATTTTTTTAAAGAACTGCGGCCAACGCCAGAACTTTCATTTGCTGTACGCGAGTTAGGTTGCAAAAGTGGGGTGATGTTAACGGCATCGCACAATCCAAAAGAATATAACGGTTATAAAGCTTACGGTGCAGATGGCGGACAGTTTGTTGCGCCAGATGACAAACTGGTAATGGAAGAGGTGGCCAAAGTTGCAAGTGTAGATGACATCAAATTTGATGCAAAGCCAGAAAACATCAGTTACATTGGCGAAGAAATGGATGAAGATTATTTGAATAAAATCACTTCTTTATCGGTTTCACCGGATGCGATTAAACGCCAGAAAGATTTAAAAATAGTTTTTTCTCCGATCCACGGAACTGGAATAACTTTGGTGCCGGCAGCTTTAAAGCGATTTGGTTTCGAAAACGTTATTTTGGTTGATGAACAAACTACGCCAGACGGTAATTTCCCAACGGTGGTTTATCCAAATCCAGAAGAAAAAGAAGCTTTAACGCTAGCACTTAAAAAAGCACAAGAAACAGATGCAGATTTAGTGATGGCTACCGACCCTGATGCAGACCGCGTGGGTATTGCCGTTAAAAACCTTAAAGGCGAGTTTGAGCTCTTAAACGGAAACCAAACCGGTTGTTTGTTGATCAACTATATGTTGGAAGCTTGGGAAAAAGAAGGAAAGTTTACCGGCAAAGAATACGTGATTAAAACGATTGTAACTTCTTATTTGATTGATAAAATTGCAGCGTCTAAAAACGTAACATGCTACAATACTTTAACAGGATTTAAATTTATTGGTCAGATTATGACCGAATTAGAAGGCAAAGAAACCTTTATTGTTGGTGGAGAAGAAAGCTATGGTTATTTAGTGGGCGATTTTGTAAGAGATAAAGATGCGGTGGTTTCTGCGGCTTTTATTGCAGAGATGACCGCTTTTTACAAAGACCAAGGAAGCAGTTTATACGAAGCCATGGTTGATATGTATGTAAAGTATGGCTTCTACAAAGAAAAACTGGTTTCTATTACCAAAAAAGGAAAATCTGGAGCAGAAGAAATTGTAGCAATGATGGAACGTTTTAGAAACAACCCGCCGAAAAGCTTAGGCGGTTCTAAAGTTGTGGCATTAAAAGATTACGGCCAAAGAAAAGAAACAGATTTAACCAACAATACCTCATCAGAAATTCCATTGCCAAAATCTGATGTATTGCAGTTCATTACTGAGGATGGCTCCATCATTTCTGCCCGCCCTTCTGGTACGGAGCCAAAAATCAAGTTCTATTGCAGTGTTAACAAACCGCTAGCATCAAAAGGTGATTTCTACAAAGTGAATCAGGATTTAGAAGAAAAAGTTGATGCGATAATGAGCGATTTGGCCGTTTAGATTTAAACTCATCACAAACAAAAAAGCTAGGTAATTCCTAGCTTTTTTTCTTTCAATCTACTCTGTAGCTAATAACAAACAATCAACACCGGGTTGATGTTACCGTTTTATTTTTTCTTCCCTTCTTCCAAAAGATCTTCATAAACCTTAACCAACTTCTCTCCTAAAATTTTTTGGTTATGCCCTTTTTCAACCAGTTTCCTAGCTCCTGCGCCTATCCTGTTGATCAAATTTTTATCGGTAAAGCAACGTAATATTTGTTTATAAAAGTGATCGCTAGAATCGGCAATTAAAATATCTCTGTCGTGGTGGTAATTAATCCCTTCGGCAGCAATTGAAGTGGCTATAATACATTTTCCTAAAGCCATGGCTTCAATAATCTTCACACGCATTCCACTTCCTGATAAAAGTGGGACAATCATCACATGCTGGCGAGCTATAAATTCTTTGGCGTTGTCCACCTGCCCTTCTATAATAAAATGCTCGTCTGCTAAATCCTCATAACTTTCCGGAATATTTTTACCTGCCAAATGGAAGGTTATCCCCGAACCTAGCTGCATAATATTAGGCCAAACCCGTTCCAAAAACCAATCTAATCCCTCAATATTTGGTCGCCAGTCCATGGAGCCAATGTAACCTATGCTTTTATTTGGCGATAGGATAAAATCGTTTTTATAATTCTCGAGGTTTAAAGCCACCGGAAAAGTATGAGCGTTACCTCTATAACCTAGCGAGTTAAAAAAGTGCTCATCCACAAAACTGATGGCCAAAATCGCATCAAAATCGCCTAATATATTATACTCGAAACTCTGCAGACGCTTACTTAACAAGTGCAAATAAAATTTGCGCAATAAAAAATTCTCCTTTATAGTTAGCCTCTTCCAAATCTGATGCTCAATGTTGTGCGCCCTGTATAATAATTTGGCGGTTGAATTTGCTTTAACAACTGCCAAATATGGCGTTACCTGCAACCCTTCAAACTGGATAATATCAAACTTTTCTTTTTTTAATAAATGCGAAAGCCTATCGGCACAACCCGGTGAGTAAAAGCGGCTGATATTGTAAGATTTACGCGAAAAAAGATTAAAAAAAGCGTCTTTTGCTTTTACCCGATTATCTATTTTGTATTGGACAAACTTTATTTTTTGAATGATAGGATCATCAATATCCTCAAACCTAACATAGTGTTTAGTCGTATTTAAACTAAACACCGTAATGTCGCAACCTAAATCTAACAGCGATTGAATGGTATTATTCACCACAATAGCATAACCGCCATTAGCTGGAAACGGAACTCTATTTGTGAATATTAAAATGCGCATGTTGCAAAATACTAAAAAATAGAGAGTTGAGGATTGCTTACTTTAAAAGTTTTTCTGTGGTATTTACTAAAACCCAGATCTAAAACCGCCTGCCTATGAACCGTTGTTGGATAACCTTTATTCTTTTTCCATTGATAGTGTGGAAATTCAGCATCAATCATTTCCATAAAATCATCCCTATAAGTTTTCGCCAAAATGGATGCGGCGGCTATAGAAAAATACTTACTGTCTCCTTTTACAATGCATTGATGCTTAACATTTGGATAAGGGTTGAACCTGTTTCCATCAATAATTAAGAATTCTGGTACAGCTTGTAGCTTTTCTATTGCCCGGTGCATTGCCAAAAATGAAGCATTCAAAATATTTATTTGATCAATCTCTTGGTGATCAACAATTCCTACTGCAAAAGCAATTGCAATTTCCTCAATTTCTTTGCGCAAAATACATCGGTCTTTTTCTTTTATTTGTTTAGAGTCGTTTAATAACGGATGATAGAAGTCTTTCGGCAAAATTACGGCAGCCGCGAAAACTGGGCCAGCAAGGCAACCTCTTCCGGCTTCATCGCAACCTGCTTCTAAAAAATCGTTTTGATAAAAAGGTAAAAGCATTTATTTAGTTTTTAAAATGGATTC
>DASSWV010000402.1:0-6197 GCA_035704545.1 Pelobium sp. | reverse complement strand
GCAGTTCGAAAAAAGAATAAGGAACAAAGAACAAAGAATTTAATGGACGACTGTAAGGATCTTTATTCCTTCATCCTTAATCAAAAATATAATATGGAAGCATACATCATAGCAGGATACAGAACAGCAGTAGGAAAAGCTCCTCGGGGGGTATTTCGCTTCACGCGGGCAGACGATTTAGCGGCAGCAGTAATTAAAGAATTAGTTGCATCTGTGCCAAACTTGGATAAAACCCAAATCGATGATGTCATCGTAGGAAATGCCACGCCAGAAGCGGAGCAAGGTTTAAATATTGGCAGAATGATTTCGCTGATTGCTTTGGATATCGATAAAGTTCCGGGAGTAACCATCAACCGCTATTGCGCCTCAGGGTTAGAAACCATCGCAACAGCGGTAGCAAAAATTAAAGCGGGAATGGCAGATTGTATTGTTGCAGGTGGGGTAGAGGTAATGAGCGGAATGCCTTTTGGCGGATGGAAAATTGTCCCCAATCCAGAAGTTGCAGTCAAAAACCCCGATTGGTACTGGGGAATGGGCTTAACCGCAGAAGCCGTGGCTAAGGAATATGAAGTTAGTCGGGAAGATCAAGATGAATTTGCTTTTCAATCTCATCAAAAAGCTTTGGAAGCCATTAAAAACGGACATTTAAAAAACGGAGTTTTGCCCATCACAGTAAAAGAAAACTACTTGGATGCTAATATGAAGAAAAAAACTCGTGAGTACGTGGTAGATACCGATGAAGGACCAAGAGCAGATACATCACTTCCAGCATTAGCTAAATTAAAGCCGGTTTTTGCTGCAGGCGGTTCTATCACCGCAGGGAATTCTTCCCAAACGTCAGACGGGGCAGCCTTTGTTTTAGTGGTTTCAGAAAAGATGATGAAGCAATTAAATGTTGAACCTATCGCAAGATTGGTTAGCTATTCAGTTGCTGGCGTTCCACCACGGATTATGGGAATTGGACCAATTGAAGCTATTCCGATGGCTTTGAAACAAGCTGATATGAGCTTAAATCAAATTGATTTGATAGAACTTAATGAAGCCTTTGCGTCTCAGTCTTTGGCGGTCATCAGAAATCTAGGATTGGATAAAGACAAGGTAAACGTTAACGGTGGTGCAATCGCTTTAGGTCATCCCTTAGGTTGCACCGGAGCCAAACTCTCCGTCCAAATTTTCAACGAATTAAAAAGGAGAAATCAGAAATACGGAATGGTTACCATGTGCGTAGGTAGCGGACAAGGTGCAGCAGGGATATTTGAGATGTTATAAAAGAATAAGGAGTAAGGATTAAAAGAGCAAAGACTACAGGATATAAAGTAAGATTAAAGGAACGGGAATAAAGATTTTAGATGCATAATTTTCGACAGTTGAATATTTGGAAAGATGCCAGAGCATTGGTTAAAGATGTTTATCTATTAACTTCTAAATTCCCTGTAGATGAAAGATTTGGTTTAATCAGTCAGATAAATAGATGTTCTATTTCTGTTCCATCAAACATTGCTGAAGGTTCAGCAAGAGGAACAAATAAAGACTTTGCTCACTTTTTAAAAATTAGCTTAGGTTCTCTTTATGAACTAGAAACACAACTTTTATTAGCGTCCGATTTAGAGATGATTTCTGAATCAGATGAAGTGTTTCAGAAGATTATTACCCTACAAAAAATGATTGTGAATTTTATTAAAACATTAGCGTGAGTGACGAGGAAGGAGTAAAGATGAAAGGAACAAGGATGAAAACTTTGTTAATATCAAATAAGATTGAGATGGTTGTCTTTATTCTTTGCCTTTTCATCTATAACCGAATTACAAAATAGTGATGAGTAGCATTGGCTTTATTCCTTGTTCCTTCATCCTTTAATCCTATAAAATATGCAAGACAAAACAACAAAAGGCGGAGAGTTTATCATCTCTGAAACGGATTACAAAGACGTGTTCATCCCTGAGGAATTTGACGAAGAACAGTTAATGATTAAAAAAACCTGTGAAGATTTTTTGCAAGCAGAGGTTACACCTAACTTAGAAAGGATTGATAAACAGGAAGAAGGACTGATGGAATCTTTAATGGATAAGGCTGGAGAATTAGGTCTGTTAGCGGTTTCCATTCCTGAGGAGTATGGTGGGTTTGGGAAAAATTTCAACACATCTATGCTAGTTACGGATGCAATTGGTGCCGGTCATTCGTTTGCGGTGGCGCTTTCTGCACATACCGGAATTGGAACTTTGCCTATTCTTTATTATGGAAATAAAGAGCAGAAAGATAAGTATATTCCAAAATTAGCGTCGGGTGAGTGGAAAGCCTGTTATTGTTTGACAGAGCCCAACTCTGGTTCTGATGCCAACTCAGGGAAAACCAAAGCAGTTTTAAATGCCGAAGGAACTCATTACATTATTAACGGACAAAAAATGTGGATTACCAACGGTGGATTCGCTGATATTTTTATTGTGTTCGCTAAGATTGATGATGATAAAAACCTTTCTGCATTTATTATTGAGAAAGATTTTGGCGGTATTACGATGAATCCGGAGGAACATAAAATGGGGATCAAAGGATCTTCTACCCGTCAGGTTTTTTTTAACGATTGCGCCGTTCCAAAAGAGAATTTACTTTCTGAAAGAGAGAACGGTTTTAAAATTGCGGTTAATATTTTGAACATTGGCCGGATCAAGTTAGGCGCAGCTGCAATTGGTTCTTCGCGTAAAGTCTTAGATCAAGCAATCAACTATTCTAACGAACGTGTACAATTTGGATTGAATATTTCCAAATTTGGCGCAATCCGTTACAAACTGGCAGAAATGGCGACGCGTAATTTTGCGGTAGAAAGTGCGGCTTATCGGGCTGGGCAAAACATTGATGATGCTTACGAGCAATTGGTTGCTGGCGGAATGGACTCTGCAAAAGCTAAATTGAAATCTACCGAACAATTTGCAATAGAGTGTGCAATTATAAAAATTTGGGGATCTGAAGTGCTGGATTATATTGTGGATGAAGGTGTACAGGTTTACGGTGGAATGGGCTTTAGTGCCGATGCACCAATGGACAGAGCTTACCGCGATAGCCGAATCAATCGTATTTTTGAAGGGACGAATGAAATTAATCGTTTGCTGATTGTAGATATGCTCTTGAAGCGAGCGATGAAAGGCGAATTGGATTTAATGACTCCAGCCACAGCAGTTGCCGGTGTATTAATGTCGATTCCAGAATTTGGAGACGAAGATGGTTCCTTATTTGCAGCAGAGAAAAAAACACTCCAAAACTTAAAGAAAGCAGGTTTAATGATTGCTGGGTCTGCGGTTCAAAAATTAATGATGAGCCTTTCCAAAGAGCAGGAAATTTTGATGAACATCGCCGACATCATTGGTTCTGTTTACGTTGCGGAATCAACTATTTTGAGAGTAGAGAAATTAGTTTCAATGCGTGGCGAAGACGCTTGTGCGGGTCAATTAGATATGATGCGGATTTACCTGCAAGAAGCAGTAGATAAAACCTACCTAGTAGGTAAAGAAGCGCTAAACTCTTTTGCCGAAGGCGATGAATTGAATATGATGTTGATGGGCTTACGCCGATTTACAAAGGTTAAACCTTTTAATATTAAGGATGCAAGGCAAAGAGTTGCAAAGCAATTGATTGATGCTAATAAGTATTGTTACTAACGCCATTGCTTCAATTCACTGAAAATTGAATTGAAGCAATCTGTTTCATAAAAGAAAAGCCGTTCAGATTTATTTGACCGGTTTTTTTTGTTTTAACGAGTCTGAGACTCTATTTTATTTATTAATCCTTAGTCACGCTTCGTTTAAGACTAAGGACAGTGGGGACACTGGGAGACAGTCGGAAATTCAAAATAGGATGATGATTTTTTTAGTGAAATATATTTTTAATACTTTTACCTTTAACAAATTAAAATTTCAAATAAGATGAAAAAAATAACTTTAATGATTGCCATGTTAATGGCTTTAAATGTAGTTACAAAGGCTCAAACAGCTACTGAAAAGTTGCCCGAGTGGAAAATAGTAACTGTGGTTGAGTCTATAGTTCCTATGGGTTTGGGGAGATCAAGAATGATTGAAAATACAACTGAAGTCAACACCGAGCAGTTTCGTACGAGTCGTACAGATGGGAAAAAATCGGAGCAAAACAGCGTAAGTAGAAGCGAATTAAAAGTAGAAAATTTTGATGAAGCTAAATTATTGAACTTTTTTAGTGTGGCCGGTATAAATTTTCAAAATATAGCTTCCAACGATGCAATGATTGGCGCAAGAATTATGGAATTGGAAGCGGCAGGATTTAAATTGGCTTATGTTACAAGTGCCGTAGAAAGTCATGCTGGAAAAGACGACTCCGGCGGAATTTTTATTACCCGAATGTTTTTTAAAAGATAAGTGTTTTTTTGTTTATCTGACTCAGAACGATTAAAATCGCCCTATAAACAAAAAAAACCATCCTTTCGGACGGTTTTTTTGTGATCCCTCTGGGATTCGAACCCAGGACCACTACATTAAAAGTGTAATGCTCTACCAGCTGAGCTAAGGAATCATACTTTACAAAAACATATATATGGTTTTGTAAAGTTGTGCAAAGATAGATATTCTGAGATAGTGTGCAAACGAATTAATAGTTTTTTTTGGTTTTAGTGCTAAACTGCTAAATATCAATTAAAATGATTTGATAATTCATTTATTTCTCGTACTACTTGCTGATTTAAATTGTTGACAACAATTTAAGTTTACTTAATTATCTTCATATTTTATTATGGATCAAATTGAAATAGCGCAAAGACTAAAAACTCGTTTAGACTTTGACGGAATGGTGGAGTTATCTTTTCTTACAGCCAATGAAAATGTTAGATGTGAAGATTTAATTGATTTATGCGGTCATCCAGATCAGCAGGTTGCTTTTAGGGCATCGTGGGTTTTGGAGTTTTTCGCTGCTTCTAAATCAGAGATTTTTCTTAAACACCTGTCGCAGTTTTTAACGCTCTATCCTAAAATTTGTAACCAAAGCGTTCAGCGGAGTTTTACAAAAATATTGATGCTGTTAACAGAACGAAAATTTATGCTCGCTCAAAAATTAAATCCAACGATTTTTGATGAATGCTTATCCGCAAGCTTTGATTGGTTGATCAACCCAAAAACTCCAGTGGCGGTTCAGGCAAATGCTTTAGATGTGATTTTTCAATTATCTCCTTACCATGATTGGATTTTAGAAGAACTAAAAGTAATTCTTGAGCAGAAATTAACATCAGGTTCGCCAGCATTAATATCTCGGGCAAAAAGGGTGTTAAAGAAAATTGCTTAAATTTATTACGCATTTTTACACCATGAATAGTTTCGATTTCCCCTTGATAAAATCACAGTTTTATAATGCTTGTTTAAATGCGCTCTCGGCAAAGCTAATAGACTTGAAGAACGAAGTGGAACAGTTAAGATTTAGCATCGCTAATGACTCTAAAAGCAGCATGGGTGATAAGTACGAAACAAGTAGAGAGATGATGCAACAGGAAATCAATCGTTTGGAACAACAGGCATCTCTGACTGCTCAACAGGTGTTTAACCTAAAGACGGTTAATCTCCAAAAAAAATATAACGTTGTAGAGAAGGGAAGTTTGGTAGAAACCAATATCGGGTTGTTTTTTATCGCAGTGAGTTATGGCGAAATAAAAGTGGACCAACAAGCCTGTGTAATGATTTCTGAGTTCGCACCATTGTCAAAATTACTCCTAAAAAAGACAGTAAATGATAAGATAGAACTCAATAAAAAGCAAATCGAAATTTCAGGAATCTATTAATCGCCAATACAATAATTTAAACTACATGTTGCGAACTAGTGATGCGGAAACGTAGAGCCAAAGCTTGTGCAACAGCTTCCATTAAAGTTGTATCTACGTCACCTAAATCTTGGTTTTGGCTGAGTGCCCAACAGTTCCCTGTTTTAACAAAAAAATAAGTTTTACCACCCATAAAAACTTCGAGTTCAGATTGTGTTGATGGTTTTTCGGTAATTACCTGAAAAATAACATCCGCCTTGTCGTAATTGATTCTTAATAATACTGGCATACTTAACAGCGAAGATATTTAGTAGTAACTTTTTCAGAAGCATTATTTTATTAACAATTGTTAAGTTGCTGATTTACTAGTGCTTTACAGATCTGGCTGGTGTAAAAGTAATCTGCATAAAAAAAGGAGGCACAGCCTCCTCAT
>DASSWV010000388.1:0-4317 GCA_035704545.1 Pelobium sp. | reverse complement strand
AAAATTTGATAAGCAATTCTGTTTATTTTTTGTTGAATTTGATGGGTATCTAAAATTAAAATCCTTTTCGAGCTCATAGTCCTTATTTATAGCGCTAAAATAAATAATTAAAATGAAAGCTGTGGTTTTGATAGATTGCTTTTTAATTGCGTTCTATGCAACGAGTTTTAAATTGGGACAACGCTCAACTGGTTAACAGTTGAGCACTATTGCTCTCTAGCTAGATTTATAAAACAACCTCAAGCTTGAACCTAACCGTGATGAATAGCAACACAGTAAATCAGTAGATTCTAGTGAATCTATTTCATCAACTGAGTAGCTAAAACGCTCCATTGTTTGATAATCCCCTATAAAAGTTCTCTTTTGATTTTTTAACTAATTGTAGCTTAAAATTTCGAACGGGATTTGTGTGTTTACCAAATAGTGACTAAACTACTTATAAGCAATCTCACTCCATTTCAGTTCTTTTTCGAACTGGTTGATTTCTGTTTTGGCATCAATGGTTACCAGTTCAATATTTGCCATTTTAGCAAAATCTCTGAAGTAAGCTGTTGTTAAACATTGACTGTAAACTGTATGGTGCGCTCCGCCGGCGTAAATCCAAGCAGTACAAGCGGTGTTCATATCTGGTAGTGGTTTCCACAAAACACGGGCAACCGGTAATTTTGGCAAGTCGTCTTGGGCATCCACTGCTTCCACTTCGTTAACAATTAATCTGAAACGGTTGCCCATATCTACTAAAGAAGCATTTAAGGCTTTTCCAGAAGCCACGTTAAATACCAAACGAGCTGGATCCGCTTTGCCACCGATACCTAATTCATGAACTTCTAAACTTGCTTTTCCTTTGGCTAAGGAGGCGTCAATTTCTAACATATGCGAACCTAAAACCATTGGGTTTTGTGGGTCGAAATGGTAGGTATAATCTTCCATGAATGCAGTTCCGCCTTCTAAACCGGTTGACATTACTTTGCAAGCTCTCAATAATGCTGCGGTTTTCCAGTCGCCCTCGCCTGCAAAACCGAAACCTTGTTCCATTAAACGCTGAGCGGCAATGCCCGGTAGCTGTACCATGCCGTGTAGATCTTCAAAAGTATCAGTGAAGCCTTTGAAACCTCCGTCTGTTAAAAATTTCTTTAAACCCAGCTCAATCCTTGCTGCTTCCACAACTGATTCTCTTTTTGCGCCTCCGGCCAACAATTCCGAAGCCAAAGTGTAGCTTTCTTCATATTCTTTTACCAAGGCATCCACCTCGGTTTGTGCAATACTGTTGATGATCGCCACCACATCGCCCACGCCATAAGTGTTTACAGAAAAACCGAATTTCATCTCGGCTTCCACTTTGTCCCCATCAGTAACGGCTACAAATCGCATGTTATCGCCTATACGGGCAAATTTGGCGCCTTGCAAATCGTTCCAGCCTGCAGCCGCTCTTGCCCAAACATTAATTTCTTCCAGTACTTTTTCATCTTGCCAAAAGCCTACCACTACTTTTCTTTCGATGCGCATACGCGAAACCATAAAGCCGAATTCCCTATCACCATGTGCGCTTTGGTTAAGATTCATAAAGTCCATATCAATGGTGCTCCAAGGAATGTCTCTGTTGAATTGGGTGTGCAGATGCAACATCGGTTTTTTAAGGATGCTTAACCCTCTGATCCACATTTTTGCCGGAGAAAAAGTATGCATCCAAGTGATGATACCGATACAGTTTTCAGCAACATTTGCTTGTGCAATGGTATCGTAAATTTCTTCTGATGATTTTAGGATGGGCTTAAAAACAATTTTTACAGGAATATTTGGCGCCTGATCTAAAAACTGCGCTACTTCTTGCGAGTGAGCGGTTACTTGTCTTAAAGTTTCGTCTCCGTAAAGGTTTTGTGTGCCGGTTAAAAACCAGACTTCTAAATGCTTTAATGTGTTCATTGTTATGATGTTTTAATATTTTATATTTTGTGTTTGTCCTGCTGAGCGGAGTCGAAGCATCGCCTAATTAACCTTCGACTCCGCTCAGGCTGACAGGAGGGACTACTGCCCGTAATAAGCATCTACTCCGTGTTTTCTTTCGTAATGTTTTTGAATTAACGAATCTTTCATCCGGCTAACCTTTCCTTCAATCTGTTCGGTTAATAATGCCATTTGTGCTGTCGTTTCTAATACCGCACTGTTATAAACGGCTTTTGCGGCAGTTTTTCCCCAAGAAAAAGGGGCGTGGTTGCCCACTAAGATCATCTCGACTTCTTTGTAGCTCAAACCTTTTTCTGTTAAATGATTGATGATTTGGAAACCGGTTTCGTACTCGTAATTTCCTTTAATCATGCTGTCATCCATTGGTGGAGCGCAAGGAATATCCACAGTTAAATGATCAGCGTGGGTGGTTCCGTAAATGGGGATTGCTCTTAAACTTTGGGCCCAAGCCGTTCCGTAAGTGCTGTGGGTATGTACAATGCCCGCAATACCATCCCAGTTTTTGTATAAAACGGCGTGGGTTTTAGTGTCTGATGATGGTCTTAAATTTCCTTCAACCGTATTCCCTTCAAAATCTACAATCACCATTTTTTCTGGGGATAAATCCTCATAAGGCACACCGCTAGGTTTTATCGCAAAAACACCTTCATTTCTATCTGCAGCGCTCACATTACCAAAAGTAAACAGCACTAAACCCAGTTTGGGCAATTGCATATTGGCTTCGTAAGCTTCTTCTCTAATGCTTTTATAATTCATGTTTATTTTTTAAAGGTTAAAGAGTCTTCGATGAAATCTCCGGCGGCAATATAGGTTTGGTAACGTTTGGCGTAGATTTTTGCTTTGTCGGGATTTGGATGGTATTCGGCATCAAAACCTTGTCCCATTGCTTCCATGGCATCTTCAACTTTTGGATAAATTCCTGCAACTGTAGCAGCAAACATGGCTGCGCCAATGGCACAAGTCTGTTCTGATTTGTGGATTTTAATCGGCATATCCATCACATCCGCCATCATTTGCATAATGTAAGGCGATTTTTTTGCCACACCTCCTAAGCCAATTAATCCTTCCACTTTTACTCCTTGATTGATGAATTGATCGACAATTTTCTTTGCGCCAAAGCAGGTGGCTTCTACCAAGGCCTTAAACATTTTAATAGCATCGGTACCTAAATCTAAGCCAAAGAATGCACCTTTTAACAGTTGATTTGCGTTAGGCGTTCTTCTGCCGTTTAACCAATCAATGGCAAATTCATCTTTTTCTGAAAGCGTTAAATCGTTTGCTTTTTTACTGAGGACAGGGATGAGTTGTTCCTCAATTTTAGAAACTAAAGCTTCCGTTTCTGGCGTTTGGCTTTCTGCTAAGATGTTTTTGATAGGCCACAAAAGTAGGTTTTTGTACCAAGCATAGGCATCGCCAAAGGCAGACTGCCCAGCTTCTAAACCTGCCATTCCGGGAATTACCGAGCCGTTTACCTGTCCGCAGATGCCAGCAACTAGCTTTCCGTGGATATCCTGATTGGGTGCCACCAAAATATCGCAGGTAGAAGTGCCCATCACTTTACTTAAATAGTAAGGTTCAATTTGCCCGCCTACGGCTCCGAAATGAGCATCAAAGGCCCCAACTCCAATTACAACTTCGGTACTTAAACCTAATTTTTCTGCCCATTCGGCTGATAAATTCCCGACTTTTTGATCTGCTGTATAAGTTTCTTGGAACAATTTCGCTCGGTAACCTGTTAAAATTGGGTCAAGTGAACTGAAAAACTCTTCTGGTGGTAATCCACCGAATTCTTCTGCCCAGAGGGCTTTATGGCCGGCAGCGCAACGGCTTGCTTTAATGTTTTTTGCATCTGTTCCGCCAGTTAATAAAAACGGCAACCAATCGCACTGTTCAACCCAAGCGTAAGTGTTGGAAGCAACTTTGGCATCTGCTCTTAAAATATGGAGGAACTTGGCCCAAAACCATTCCGATGAATAAATACCGCCGCAATATTTCAAATAATTAACATCAAATTTTGTGGCGTGTTGGTTGATTTCTGCGGCTTCCTGTACACCGGTATGATCTTTCCAAAGCACAAACATGGCATTTGGATTTTCGGCAAACTCTGGCAGTAAAGCCAAAGGAACGCCCTGCTCATTAATTGCAACTGGCGTTGAACCCGTAGTATCGATAGAGATTGCAACAATATTTTGTGAAACTGCAGTTCCAGCTTTTGCAACTGCTTGTTTAATGGTTTCGGTTAAGCCTTCGGTATAATCTAGCGGATGTTGCCTAAACTGACTTTGAGAAGCATCGCAGTATTTACCTGCTTTCCAGCGAGGATAATAAAACACTGCTGATGAAATTTCGTTC
>DASSWV010000269.1:0-2180 GCA_035704545.1 Pelobium sp. | reverse complement strand
GGTGGTTAAAGGCGCCATTTCTGGTTGGCCCATGCCTTCTGGGATTGATTTGCTGGCTTCACTTAAGCGCTCGCTTACCTGTTGCCTTGCCCAGTAAACATCTACATTTTCTTTGAATACAACCGTTACCACGGATAAACCAAAACGACTGAACGAGCGCACTTCCTCAATATCGGGGATGGTTGCCACAGCCTGTTCTACTGGGAACGTCACAAAGCGCTCTATATCTTCGGCACCGTTACTTGGCGATGAGGTCAATATCTGCACCTGGTTATTGGTAATATCCGGAACAGCATCTATAGGTAACTGTTTAATAGAATAAGAACCCCAAGCAATAAGCGCCAAGGTAAAAATGCTGATGATCAGTTTATTTTTTATGGAAAATTTAATAATGTTATCCAACATTTGTTTATGATTTCGTTTGGAAAAAATGGATGAATTAATTTCTTTTAACGAATTGCTATCAACTCTTAAATCAATTGAAAGCAACAAAAAACACCATAAGCGAATAGCTTAAAATCTGATGTTTTTTAAAGAAATTGTGAAGAAAATTAAACCAGTTGGGGAGGTTGCCAAATGGGTAGGCTAACCTGGTGCGGATGCCCTGATAAAAAACTTGGTTTTTGTACAACGATTTGAGGTAGAAAGAGCGTTGTTACTAATTCTTTTTCGGAATAAGATCTTACCGAGCAACAAGCGCAGTAACAAAAAGGACTACAGTCATCTTTTTCATTATGCGTATGGTCGTTACCTTTTTTAATCACTATTTCTATATGATCAACGTTGTCTAAAATGATTTCATCAGCACATGGTTTAAAGTTCATGGCTAAAATTAGCAACATCAATATGGTGGAAAAAGCTTTCAATGACTTCAAAAATACAAAAAAATGACTAGGAGTTTATTTTTTTATTACCTCGATCTGAAACATCTTATCCCATTTTTTACCGGTTACAAATAATCGATTTCCGGCCTTGTCATAGGCAATGCCATTTAAAACGTCCTGTTGCGGGTCATCTACCTCGCCATGGGGCAAGCCCATCATATTGATATAAGCTTCAACCGCACCGGTGTTTGGATTAATGATGGCAATTAGCTCCGAGGTATAAATGTTTGCATAAATTTTTCCATCAATCCATTCTAATTCGTTCAATTGGGTAACAGGCCCTTTGTCATCATATACTTCAATACTTCCTTTTGGTAGATAAGTGTTTTTATCGAGTTTATAAATCGTATTGCTGCCGTCCGTATTGTAAATGGTTTCGCCATCAAATGTTAAGCCCCAGCCTTCGGATGCGTGATTGTAAGGAAAGGTTTTAAGCAGTTCGAATGTGTTTTTATCATATACAAAACCAACTTTTTCTCTGTAAGTCAGCTGAATGATTTTATCGCCAATTACCGTTATGCCTTCCGCAAAATACTGTTTGTCAATATCTTTTTGCTGCAAAACTTTTCCGTTTAAACTTACCTTTCTTAAACTCGAATGGCCGTAATCTCCTGCACTCTCGTAAAAAACACCATCGTGAAACTCCAAGCCTTCAACGTAAGAAGTGGTGGAGTGTGGATAGGTGTTGATGATTTTGTAGCTGTAATTTGCAGGAGTGATTGCGCTTAACAGCACTACATTGGTGTTTACCTCTTCAACTTCACCTGCTCGGTAAATTTTTACGGTAATTAAACGACTGCCTAAAGGAAGGCTGTCCGTTTTAATGCTCAGTTGTGTGGTGTCGGTTTTAACATTAACTTTTATGGTGTCAATAAAATACTGTACAGAATCTACTGTACCGTCTGCATAGTTTAATTTGAGCTCAATTGGATCACCAGCTTTAATTACAGCCCCTGTTTCCGGACTTAAAAAGTAAGAGGAGCTATTGGTTTTGGCTTTGTCTTGTTGACATGAAAATAGAAATATACTGGAGGCTAGTAAGGTTAGGAGCGTTATATTTTTTAATTTCATTTTTGAATTTTTATTAAAATAGTGATATTGCTAAAATACCAGAAAGTTTCAACATCACCTAAAAATTTGAATCCATTGATGTTTTTTGAGGAACAATTAGAAAAGCTATGGATACAAAAATGCCCCGATCTAAAGTAGAATCAGGGCATTTTTTAAAGAGGTAATAATGCTTGTGTTAACTTTCTTTAAGTGCTCTTAAAGCATCTTTAATTTGTTGATTATCCG
>DASSWV010000196.1:0-6595 GCA_035704545.1 Pelobium sp. | reverse complement strand
AAAAAAATATTTTAAGAGAATACTTAGCCAGAGGTAACGGATACGTTGGGATACATGCCGCATCTGATACCGAAATGAGCTGGCCTTGGTATAATGATATGGTAGGTGCGGTATTTAGCAACCACCCTAAAGTGCAACCAGCAAAACTTAAAACCACTAAACTTTATAGCTCTTTTTTTAGGAATGATTTTAAAGAACGCACAACTACAGACGAGTGGTACAACTTTAAAGAACCAGTAAAACCATATGTAAACGTGTTAACTTATTTAGACGAAAGTTCTTACACGGGTGGTAAAATGAACGGTGATCATCCGTTTACTTGGTTTCATCATTTTGATGGGGGTAGAGTTTTTTACACCGGTTTAGGGCATGTGGATGCACAATATGAAGATGAAAATTTTTTGTCCGAAATTACAACTGCCGTTAAATGGGCAGGCGGTTTAATTAATGACCCAGCGCCGGCAAAAAAGCTAACCAAACTTTTAACTGATGACTTAAATGATCACTGGTCGGTTTTTATTGGCGCACCTCATGCATCTGTAACCAATTTGCCCAATGTAAACCCTAAAAGCAATGGTAAAAATGCAGAAGCCTTAGGTTTAAACAATGATCCAAAGAAAATTTTCAGTATCGAAAAACAAGGCGATGAAAATGTGCTGCACATATCCGGAGAAATTTACGGCGCCTTAACCTCAAAATTAGCTTATCAAAACTACCACTTAAAATTACAGTTTAAATGGGGGAATAAAGTTTGGCCTCCACGCGAGAATGACCCAAAGGATAATGGTATTTTATACCATGCAGTTGGGCCATACCGTTCATTTTGGAACGTTTGGATGCAATCGCAAGAGTTTCAGGTTCAAAGACATGATATAGGAGATTATTATGCTTTAGCAGGTACTAAAGCTACTATCGCTTTAGCTAAAACTCCAGACGGAAAAGCTTTAATCTATCAAAAGGGAGCAGAAAAAACTGATATTTCGGGCCGTTACAAACGCCCGTTTAATTACGCCAAACGTGGTTTTGATAATGAAAAACCAGAAGGTGAATGGAATACCATAGAACTTTATTGCATTGGTGATAAAAGTGTGCATGTGCTTAACGGTAAAGTGGTGATGTACCTAGAAAATTTGGAGCAATTTAACAAGGATGGGAGTGTAGTGCCAAGTCAAAAAGGCTTAATCCAAATCCAATCTGAAGCGGCAGAAGCTTTTTATAAAAACATCGAAATAGAGACTATAGATAAGCTTCCGAAAGAAATTAAAAAGCAATTATAGTTTATGCTGTAGCTGTTCAATTATACGAATCAAAAAAATTAAAAACCAATAATATGCACTATTCAAAAGATTATTTTAAAAAAGTACTTTGTTTTTCAATTTGTTTATTAGCCAATACTTTTTTGGTTTTTTCGCAAACTCAAAAACCAAATATCATTTTTATTTTAACTGATGACCAACGCTGGGATGCTTTGGGTTATGCCGGTAATAAATATATACATACGCCAGAAATGGATAAATTGGCCAAAGAAGGTGCGTATTTTAAAAACGCATTTGCAAGTACACCTATTTGTGCGGCCTCAAGGGCAAGCATCATCACAGGGTTGTATGAACGTACGCATAAGTATAATTTTTCTACCTCAGATATTAAGGATGAGTACATGCAAAATGCTTACCCCTTAAAGTTGAGAGAAGCAGGTTATTACACTGGTTTTTTTGGAAAATTTGGAGTAAATTATGATGGCTTAAACAAACTTTACGATGTTTATGACTCTTATGACCGCAAAACATCGGCAAAAGATAGTACCTCTTATTACTATAAAACCATCAATAAAAAAAATGTTCATTTAACTCGGTATACTGGGCAACAAGCACTTGATTTTATTGATCAAGCGCCAAAAGATCAACCGTTTTGCTTGCAGTTAAGTTTTAGTGCGCCACACGCAAATGACGCTTCTCCAGATCAGTATTTTTGGCAGGAAGAAAACAATTACCTTTTTCAGGATGTAAAAATGCCACCGGCAAAACTAGCTAGTGATAAGTACTTTAATGAACTGCCCACCGCTGTAAAAGTTGGTTTTAACCGTTTAAGATGGACTTGGAGGTTTGATGATCCAGAAAAATATCAAAAAAGTGTGAAAGGATATTACCGCATGATTGCCGGTATAGATAATGAAATTGCTAAGATAAGAGCAGAGTTAAAAGCCAAAGGACTGGATAAAAACACCATCATTATTTTTATGAGCGATAACGGCTACTTTTTGGGCGAAAGACAATTAGCCGATAAATGGTTGATGTATGATAACTCTTTACGCGTACCGCTAATGATTATGGATCCAAGAAATCCGACCCATCGGGATGTGGATGAAATGGCACTTAATTTAGATGTACCAGCTACTATTTTAGATTATGCCGGCGTTAAACAGCCCAAATCATGGCATGGCGAAAGTTTAAAACCTTTGGTACAGGGAAAAGCTGAATTTGACCGCGATACTATCCTCATTGAACACATTTGGCAATTTACTCAAATTCCACCGAGCGAAGGTTTAAGAACATCCGATTGGAAATATTTTAGGTATGTAGATGATCATAGCTTAGAGTATTTATACCATATCAAAGCAGATCCGATGGAAACCAAAAATTTGGCTTCCAGTTCAAAATATAAAACGAAACTATTAGAATTTAGAAAAAAACTTGAGCAGCTTATTATCAAATATCAAGACCCGTACAGCGGTGTCCCATCTGGGTTAACGGTTAACTTTTTTAGACCAAAAAAAGGAGTCGTAATAGGGGATAACCAGCCAGTTTTTAGTTGGATTGTGCCTAAAGAAGCAGTTAACCAAAAAGCGTATCAAATTTTAGTTTCAAGTTCAAAAGAAAAATCAGACTTAAACCAAGGAGATATTTGGGACTCTAGAGAAGTGCGAAGCATTGAAACCGCCAATATTGATTTTAAAGGAAAACCTCTGAGCCCGGGTACCAAGTATTTTTGGAAGGTAAGAATATGGGATCAGGATAACCGTACGTCTGCATATTCAGAAGCACAACAGTTTGAGCTTATCTCACAAAAAAATGTTTACAATCATCCAAGTATTTTCGAGATTGATAGCGTAAAACCTTTAAAAGTTGAAGAGAGAAATGGGAAGTTATTTTTAGACTTTAACAAGGATGCCTTTGCAACATTATCGCTTAATTACAAAACAGATAAACAAGAAACACTTTTCATCAGATTGGGGGAGCAACTTAATGCAGATGGCACTATCAATAACCAGCCCGGAAAAAGCACCATCCGCTCTCAGGATGTGAAATTGTTAGTCAATCCAAAACAAACTTATTATCAAATTGAGTTAAAACCAGATAAAAGAAACACCCTGCCTCAAGCAGCGCAAATGCCAAAATCGTTTCCGGTTATTATGCCTTTCCGCTATGTAGAAATATCGGGCAACAGCCAAAAAATAGAACGGGAAGATGTGACACAATTACGTTATCACACTTATTTTGATGACAATGCCAGTTCTTTCCATAGCTCAAACGATATTTTAAATCAGGTTTGGGAAATGTGTAAGTATACTATTAAAGCAACTTCATTCACAGGTGTTTACGTGGATGGAGATAGGGAACGTATTCCTTACGAGGCAGATGCCTACCTTAACCAACTCTCGCATTATACCACAGATAGGGAATACAATATTGCAAAAAATACGATAGAATATTTTATGCAATACCCAACATGGCCAACAGAATGGCAGCTACATGTAGCTTTGATGTTAGAAGCAGATTATTTATACAGCGGAAGCACTGAGTTAATAGAGGAGTACTATGAGCCTTTAAAATATAAAACGCTGATGGATTTGGTGGATGACAATGGTTTAATCAGTACCAAATCTCCAAAATTAACCAAGGAATTTATGAAAAAGCTGGGCTTTAAAGATAGCACTACTGTACTTAAGGATATTACGGATTGGCCTCCAGCACAAAAAGATACCGGATGGAAACTCGCCACAGCCGAAGGAGAAAGAGACGGTTTTGTTTTTATGCCATACAATACGCTCATCAACTCGCTTTATGTAAAAAACATGGAAATTATGGCTGAGTTTGCTAAGATTTTGAATAAAAGCGAGGAAGAAGCAGATTTTCGTTTGAGAGCGTTAAAAGCTAAAATGGCTATCAATCAAAAAATGTTAGACAAAACTAAGGGCTATTATAACGATGGAATTGGCACAGACCATTCATCCATCCATGCAAATATGTTTGCCTTGGCATTTAACATTGTACCACCAGAAAACATAAAGCCAGTGGTTGATTTTATTAAGAGTAGAGGCATGGCTTGTAGCGTTTATGGCGCACAATATTTGATGGAAGCACTTTACAACGCTAAAGAAGCAGATTATGCTTTGTCTTTAATGACATCAACATCCGACAGGAGCTGGTACAATATGATTAGGGTAGGTGCAACCATGGCCATGGAAGCTTGGGATATGAAATACAAACCCAACTCAGATTGGAACCACGCCTGGGGCGCAGTACCGGCAAACGCCATTCCACGCTTAATGTGGGGCATTCAACCAAAAACTCCGGGCGGAAGCATTATCGAAATAAAACCACAATTAAGCACCCTTACTAAAACAAATATTAAAGTGCCATTTTTAAACGGAGAAGTTTGTGCCAGCTACAAAAAGGAAGGTTTAAAACAACTTTACACCTTTGAAATACCGGCGAATATGGCAGCAAATTTAATTCTTAATTACTCTCCTAATGATGCTGTAACCTTAAACGGAGAAACTGTTAACCTTTCTTTCGGAAGTATTAGGTTAAACCCCGGCATTAATAAAATAGAATTGAAAGTAAATACCTTTTAACAAACGATAATGAAAAGATTAGCATTTAAAATGCACCTTAACCCGGGGCAAAAAGAGGTTTACAAAAAGCGCCATAATGAGCTTTGGCCAGAGTTGCGTGAATTGTTGAAAAACGAAGGCGTAAGTGAATACTCTATTTTTTTCGATGAGGAAACCAGTACTTTATTTGCTTTTCAAAAAGTAGCTGGCAAAGGAGGTTCGCAAGATTTAGATAATAACCCGGTTGTAAAAAAATGGTGGGCTTTTATGGCGGATGTAATGCAGGTAAACTCAGATAATTCTCCGGTTTCTGTGCCTTTAGAAGAAGTGTTTTATATGGATTAAGGATAGGAAAAATGACGTCCAAAAAAAGGAAGCGTCTTTTTAGAACTTATTCATTGTTGATGATCAAAATTAAAACTAATAATCAGTTAAATTATGCCAAGAAAGTTAATTACCCTCGCCTATTTAATGTTTTTTTGCGTAAATGTATTTTCGCAAGTAAAATCTACAGACCGGATTTATGAAATATGGGATAACCAACCTGCTCCAAACCGAGGTCAGGATTATACCCGTGTTTTAGCAGGTGGTTTTCCGGTTGATCCAGATTGGGAAGCCCACTCTTATCCTATCGGAAACGGATATATGGGAGCAAACTTATTCGGAAGAACAGATATTGAACGCATTCAAATTACCAATAAGACTTTGGCCAACAGTGCCATGAACGGGAGAAGCGGGATAACCAATTTTGCAGAGGTTTTTCTGGATTTTGGTCATTATGATGTTGATAACTATAAGCGCTCATTAAATCTTAACGAAGCTATATCTTATGTAAGTTATGAACATAAAGGCATAAGCTACTCCAGGGAATACTTTGCAAATTACCCCAGTAATGTTATCGTTATAAAACTAAGCGCAAATAAAAAGGCAAGTTTATCATTTAGCTTAAAAGCAGTTATCCCTTATCTAAGGAGTAAAGGAGAAAAGCTCCCTAAATTTGGTACGGTCACGGCTTTAGATAACACCATCACGCTATCAGGTAATGTGCCATCTCATAATATAAATTATGAAGGGCAGATTAAGGTAATAAATGATGGCGGTAAACTTATTGCAGAGAATGGCAACGGTGCCGAGATAAGAATAGTTGATGCCAATTCGGCAACTATCTTAATCTCCACCGGTACAAATTACAGATTGAGTGATCGTATCTTTCTTACCGATGATGTTTCAAAAAAGTTAGATCCTAGTTTATTCCCTCATGAGCAAATAACAAAATCAATAAATCATGCAAGCGCTTTAGGTTTTGAAAACTTAAAAAAACAGCATCTCAAAGATTATCAAGGTTTATTTTCAAGAGTCAGTTTAAAATTTTCACCTGCTGTTACAATAGCGCCAACAAAAACACTGGTAGAAAACTACAAGAAAAATCCATCTGATGTTTATCTGGAAGAACTGATGTTCCATTTTGGCAGATACCTTTTAATTGCCAGCTCAAGAAAAGGGACGTTGCCATGCGGATTGCAGGGAGTGTGGAGTCAATATCATGTTACGCCATGGTCTGGAGGTTATTGGCACAATATAAATGTTCAAATGAACTATTGGGGTGCATTTAGTGCAAATTTAACAGAAACGTTTGAAGCTTACGAGGAATATTTTAATGCTTACCTGCCTAAAGCACATAAAAATGCCGATGAATACATTAAAGCATATTACCCAAATAATTATAGCAAAACCGAAAAGGGAAATGGCTGGTGTATAGGA
>DASSWV010000121.1:0-4655 GCA_035704545.1 Pelobium sp. | reverse complement strand
CGCCATAAAAAATACACCTACAACTCCCTTATTGTCAGATTTTTCATCAATTTTATTAGTCCATGAACTAGGTAAATTGATTTCAAATGCTCCGAAAAATGATATGGCAAAAATCACGAGCATTACAAAAAACAAAAAGTTTAAAAAGCCATTGCTGGCCATTGAATTTAAGGCATCGGAGCCAAAAATCAAGGTAATTCCCATGCCTAACAGCACATAAATTACAATGATAAAAAAGCCGTATAAACTTGCCTTACGGACAGCTACGGCTCTGCTACTTGCTTTTTTAGTGAAAAAACTGACGGTTAATGGCAACATTGGAAATATGCAGGGCATTAATAAAGCTAAAATTCCGCCTATAAATCCTGCTATAAAAATAGCCCATAATGAGCGTTGATTTGTTTGATCATCAATATTATTCAAAACTGTTTTTGAAGAATCAACAGGAGTGGAAGGACTGGCATTAACACTAATGCTACTATCGCTAACTGCTGAATCGCGTTTGCTAGATGTATCTGCAACACCTGTAGGGCTTACCGTTGCTTGAGCGGGATTTTGCGCTGCACTGGGCTTTCCGCCAGTCACTTTTATAGCAAACTCTATCTCTTCTGGCGGCAAACATTGTTTATCATTACAAACCATAAACTCTAATGAGCCTTTAACGGTAACTTCTGGTTTTTTGAGCTTTATTTTTTGTTTAAAAACTACAAGCTTCTCATGCCAGGCAATTTGCATCGCAAAGTTATTGTCGTAGGCAGAAACAGCTTTTGGGGTTTCAGTAGGTTTACCAACTAGCTCATAATCCGCACTTTTAGAAAAGGTAAATGAAGTGGGGATCGGCCCACCCTCCTCAATAAATTGAGAGTAAACATGCCAGCCGGCATCCATTTTTGCTGTGATTAAAAGATTAGCTTCTCTTTCACTGATTGTCTCGGCGGAATAACTCCATGTTACCGGTTTTAAAATCTGTGCAAAAACACAAATACTTAATAGTAAAAGTGCCGAAATGGCAATAATTTTCTTCATCGACTATTGTTTTCTTCCGAATCGAACATAAACGCTACTTGCTTTAAATCGAGCGTTTTTAAGTCGTCATTCGTTTGTAATAAAAGATATCCTTGCTTGGTAACGCCTTTAATGGATCCGTTGTATATTTCACTTCCAATCAGGTACCGGTAAACTTCGTTTAAGCGAAACAATCTTTTTAAATAATCCTCGTCTAAACTGCTTAATTCGTCTCTTTGCAGTTGCAAGTATCTGTTTTCAATACTTTTACAAAGTTGCTTTAATAAATTGTTAAGCGGGTAATCCTGCTGTAAGATTTTTGATAAAGAAGTAGCTCTTTTCGCTTCAGGCCCAAAATCTTGCTGATTTACATTAATCCCCACTCCCACAATACTTGCTTTCAACTTATTGCCAATCGCTACATTCTCAATTAACACACCTCCAAGTTTTTCATTATTATAGTAAATATCATTTGGCCATTTTATTTTGCAACTGTCGCCAATAATAGTCCTCAAACAATCGTTAATACCCAAACAGATTGCTTTATTCAAATAAAACTGATGATTAAGATTAAGGAAAGTGGGTTTAAATAAAATACTTATGGTAAGGTTTTTACCCTTTTCCGCTTTCCAAACATTGCTTTGTTGACCTCTGCCAGCAAACTGATGGTCTGCCATAATAACAGTACCTTCGTCCAATGGCTTAGTATTTGAAAGCAATTTCTTCAAATAATCATTGGTAGAATCAACTACTGGTAATTTTACCAAACTTTGTCCAACAAATAGTGTTAAAAATGTGTTATTTTGCAATGATTAATATGTTTCAATATAATAAAGCCCAAAACTAATTTTTTTTGATGGTAAAAAATAAAATTGCTAATCAATCCACCAGCTTATCCGAAGCTATAGTGCATGGAATACAGGAAAAAAAAGGAAATGACATTGTAAGACTAGATCTTAGAAATATTCATAGTTCTGTTGCGGATTTTTTCGTTATCTGCAACGCAGACTCCACCACTCAGGTAAAAGCTATCGCAGATAGTATTGAAAAAGAAGTATTTAACCTAACTAAACAAGAACCTTTTAGAAAAGAAGGACTGCAAAATGCAGAGTGGATTCTCTTAGATTATTTAGATGTGGTTGTTCATGTTTTTAGAACAGATAAAAGAGAGTTTTACAGAATGGAGGATTTATGGGGCGATGCCGAGTCTGAATCCTACAAAAGTGCTTAATTAAAAGCATTTTAATTTCACAAAAAGAGACATGAAAGAGAATACAGAAGATAAAAAACCGTTGAAAAAAGTTCCATCAAAAAAGATGCTACCTAAGCCTCCCAAGTTTAATATTATGTGGGTCTATGGTATCATCATACTCGCAATACTTGGTGTTCAGTTTTTCATGAGCAGTAACAACGCCCGTTTAATTACTTATCAAAAGTTTGAAACAGAAATGCTAAAGCCCGGCGATGTTGAGAAAATTGTAGCCTACAAGCAAGAGGACTTAGTTATTGCCGAGATTTATATTAAAAAAGAAAAACTTAACAGTGAAAAATACAAGGATTTAAAAGACAGGAATAATTTTTCTGTGACGGGTGCTTCTCCACAGTACTATTTTACCGATGGGTCATTTGAATCTTTACAAGCCAGGCTAAAAGTGTCGCAAGAGGAAACACCTGATGCCGACAAAGTTCCTTTGAGTTACGAGTCTAGGACCAGTCCGTTCTCTTCTCTTTTTTGGTCATTTATTGTGCCCATTGTAATTTTCGCATTGATATGGATATTTATTATGCGCCGGATGGGCGGTGGCGCCGGCGGTGGCGGTGGTGGTCAGATTTTCAACATTGGTAAATCAAAAGCTACTTTGTTTGATAAAGAATCTCAAGTTAGCATCACTTTTAGCGATGTTGCAGGCTTAGAAGAAGCCAAGCAGGAAGTAATGGAGATTGTTGATTTCCTTAAAAACCCGAAAAAGTACACCAATTTAGGAGGTAAAATCCCTAAAGGAGCCTTATTGGTTGGTTCGCCTGGTACAGGTAAAACCTTAATGGCAAAAGCAGTGGCAGGTGAAGCGCAAGTCCCTTTCTTTTCTTTATCAGGATCTGATTTTGTGGAAATGTTTGTGGGCGTTGGAGCGTCTCGTGTGAGAGATTTGTTTAAACAAGCTAAAGAAAAAGCACCTTGTATCATTTTTATTGATGAAATTGATGCCATTGGTAGAGCCAGAGGTAAAAATAGCATGGTTGGCGGAAACGATGAACGTGAAAACACATTGAACCAACTTTTGGTGGAGATGGACGGTTTTGGTACCGATTCAGGAATTATCATTATGGCGGCAACTAACCGTCCGGATGTGTTGGATTCCGCTTTATTGCGTCCAGGCCGTTTTGACCGTCAGATTTCTATTGATAAGCCAGATTTAGTAGGTAGAGAGCAGATTTTTAAAGTTCACCTACAACCACTAAAATTAGCGGAAGGTGTTGATCCTAAAAAATTATCGGCACAGACACCGGGTTTTGCCGGAGCAGAAATTGCCAACGTTTGTAATGAAGCGGCTTTAATTGCGGCCCGTAGAAACAAAGAAGCGGTTGATATGCAAGATTTCCAAGATGCAGTTGACCGTGTGATCGGTGGTTTAGAGAAGAAAAATAAAATCATCTCTCCGGAAGAAAAGAAAATTGTTGCTTACCACGAAGCTGGCCATGCAATAGCAGGTTGGTTTTTAGAACACGCAGATCCATTGGTAAAAGTTTCAATTGTTCCGCGTGGTGTTGCGGCTTTAGGTTATGCACAATACTTACCCAAAGAGCAGTTTTTATACACAACAGAACAACTTTCTGACGGAATGTGTATGACAATGGGCGGCCGAGTTGCCGAGGATTTAACTTTCGGAAAAATATCAACCGGTGCACAAAATGATTTAGAGCGTATTACCAAACTGGCCTACGCAATGGTTACCCTTTACGGGATGAGCGAAAAAGTGGGTAATGTATCCTTTAACGATCAAGGCGGAGAGTACAACTTTAGCAAGCCTTATTCTGATAAAACTGCTGAACTGATTGATTCGGAAGTGAGAGAGTTAATTAGTGGTGTCTACAAAAAAACCAAAGATTTACTGATTGAAAAACGAGAGGGTTTAGAAGCTTTAGCAGTAAAATTGTTAGAGAAGGAAATTCTTTTCCAAAGCGATTTGGAAGAGATTTTAGGAAAACGTCCGTTTGATAACCGTACCACTTACGATGAATTTGTAAACGGCAAAGAAGGTGGAGACCAAAGCATTATTGCAGAAAACATCCATCCAGAACCGGTTGGTGATTCTACTGAGCCATTGAAAGCAGAATCATCTGAAATAGTTTAAATTACTATAAGCGCTGATTATTTATAATCGGCGCTTTATTTTTTATATAAATTCCTTTTTTTAATGAAGGATACGACAACACCCCGAGAACAGCTTCTTAAAAAAATTAGAAAGGCTTTATTAGAAAAACGCGATAATCCTTATCCAAATTTAGAAGACATGCCCCTTTATCCAGAAACGGATGAAATGCTAGAGGTAATGTTTGCAGAAGAGCTAACCAAAGTAAGCGGCAATTTTGTTTACTGCGAAAGCGAAATCCATTTTATAGAAAACATTCTCCAGCTAGATGAAGAGAAA
>DASSWV010000471.1:0-3298 GCA_035704545.1 Pelobium sp. | reverse complement strand
TAGAGACAAAGTCATTTGCACCCTTTTGATTAATTACAACAGCCTTTATTGATGTATAGGGCTTCACAGAGGCAGATTCGGTATACGAAGCTGTTGAAGGATAAAAGCCAAACAGGTAATTAATAGACTTATCCGGACTGGCTACAGTAGTATAAAAATACTTTGTTTGGCTATGGGCCGAAAACAGCGTAAATGCTGCAAATAAGATGGTGGTTAAAAGAGTTTTCATATTTGTGATTTTTAGTTTATCCAAAAATAAGCAGCAGCCCATTTTTTTAGATACCCATTTTTACGTAATTTTTAATTATAGCTCTTTTTTCTACAATAAAAAAAACAACACCATCATTACTAGAATTGCTAAGTTTGACATGTTTAATTAAATCGTAAATTTGAAGCAATTAAAATGCTTTCCAAATGGTGAGAAACACCACTCTCTTCTTGTTGATTTTTCTTACCGGCAACATTTCTTTTGCACAAAAAGTGGGTGTTGTACTTAGTGGAGGTGGCGCCAAAGGCTTAGCGCACATTGGCGTTTTAAAAGCCCTCGAAGAAAACAACGTCCCAATAGACTACATTACCGGAACTTCAATGGGCGGCGTGGTGGGCGCTATGTATGCGGCCGGCTACTCCCCTAGCGAAATAGAATATATTGCTCTCAGCACCGATTTTCAGGATTGGCTAAGTGGCAGGTACGACAGTGATTACAGCTATTTTTTCGAAAAAAAAGAAACTAATCCTTCGTTTATTTCGGCTAAACTAAAGGTTGACACCGGTTTTAATTTTAAATTCAGATCGAACCTGATTAACGACATCCCCTTAAACTTTGCGCTTTTAGAACTGCTTGGACAAGCATCTGCAAATGCCAAAAACGATTTCGACAAGCTTTTTGTACCCTTTAGATGTATTGTTTCTGATGTGCTTTCGCAGAAGATGATTCCGATGAAAAGTGGGTCTTTGGTGGAAGCGGTAAGAGGCACATTTACAGTCCCTTTAGTTTACAGACCTATAAAAGTTGACGGTAAATATGTTTTTGATGGTGGTTTGTATGATAATTTCCCAGTAGGTGTAATGAAAGACGAGTTTGCACCGGATATCATTATTGGGTCAAATGTGTCTTCAAAAAATTTCAACACCTACCCAAAGGATAACGATGAGAAGCTAATGAATAAGTTTTTGATATACCTGTTTTTAAGCAAAACTGACTCTACCGAGATTGGGGAAAGTGGGGTTTACATACAACCAGATTTGTCCAATTACTCGGCAACAAACTTTTCTCCCGTTGAAGAACTGATCAAAAAAGGATACGATGCCACCATGGCTGATATGGATAAAATAAAAGCCAAAGTAAAAAAGCAAGCTAAAAAAGAAAATGTAAAAGCAGCAAGAAAGGCTTTTATAGCTGACAATCCCTACCTCACTTTTAAAAAAATAATTATAACCGGGGTTAGCGGCAAAAGGAAAACATATGTTGAAAACGTTTTTAAAAGTATGAACAAAAACCTGAACCTTAATGAGGTAAAGGAAGCCTACTATAAACTTTTAGGAGATGACAATTTTGAAACGGTTTATCCAAAAATCAACTACCTGCCCGCAGAAGACACTTACGAGTTTGAACTAATTGTACAGCCCGAAAAAAACTTCAAAATAGATTTTGGCGGCGCCGTGGCAAGTAGGCCAGTAGGTAATGCCTTTATTGGTTTGCAATATAATTTTCTGAGGAAAAAATCTTACACACTGAGTGCAAACTTTTATACCGGAAGGTTTCATGAGGCGGCACAAGGCACTTTCAGGATTGATATACCTAGAAAAAATCCTTTTTACTTAGAAACTGACATTACTTACAACCACTGGAACTATTTTGAATCTAGTCAGTTATTTATTGAAAATGTAAATCCAACATTTTTAGACCAGTCTGACAGTCGGTTTATTCAACGCATTGGATTTGCAAGTGGTAAAAGCGCAAAAACAACCGTATTTGGTGGGGTTTTTAATACCGGCAACAAATATAGCCCTACCGATAATTTTACCACAGGCGACATTTTAGATAAAACCAGTTTTAACGGATTGGTTACCGGTCTTAATTACCACAGAAATCAACTCAACAGGAAACAATATGCAAGCAAAGGAAGCAGTTTTTTTATAGGCTTAACCTATTTTGAAGGGTTCGAAACTTTTAAACCGGGCAATATTTTAGCAGCAGACCCGCTCAACTCGGCATTTACCGAAAAAGACTATTACAGAAAATGGTTCAAGCTTGAAGTCAATACCGAAAAATATTTCAAAATAAAATCTAACTACCGTTTTGGGTATTTACTGGAGGGCGTTTACAGTAACCGTCCTAATTTTGCGAGCTACAAAAGCAACCTTATACATACACCTGCTTTTTACCCTCTGCAGGATTCTAAAACAATATTTTTAGAGAACCTGAGAGCCAATAAGTATTTGGCTGCCGGAGTTAAAAACGTATTTACTGCTTCCAAAAACCTCGACTTTAGGTTAGAAGCTTATGTTTTTCAGCCTTATAAAGAAATTTTAAAACAAGGGAATCAAGCCACCAAACTCGGCGATGCGTTTTCTGAGCGTCGGTATGTTTTTTCTGGCGCTGCAGTTTACCACACACCAGTAGGCCCAATAAGTTTAAATTTTAATTATTACGATGATAAAGCAAAAAGATTTGGAGTTTTTTTCCATATTGGCTACCTCATATTTAATAAGAGAGCATTAGAACTATGAAAAAGCTAATCACTGTTTTATCGATGTTTATTTCTGTAACGGCGATTGCACAGAACGCCCAAAACATCAATTACTTTACAGTAAAAGAAAACTTGTTGAAAGGCCAGAAATTGGCAGTCATCGCAACAGACTCTTTAGAAATTCCAAATGAAAAAATTAATGGTGTTTATAATTTCTCAGTAAACGGTTTTAAACAAGAGCTTAAGTTTAACGATGGTGTTGCGGTATGTCCTTTACAAATAGAAAAATCGGCTTTTATCTTTATCAAGCACATTAACGAACTTAACAGCCCCTCAAATTTATACTTCGTTTATAAAAAAGATACCGACTTAAACCCTATTAAAATAAGTTGGTACCTTTTATTAATTATACCGCTAGGCTTAATTTTAATTGGATATATGTTTAGGCGATTGATAGGTATAATTGTTTTTATTTTGATGATCCTCTTTTACTTTTACTACAGTAAAGGCTTATCAATACCCACCTTTTTTGAATCTGTTATTGATGGAATTAAAAACCTCTTTTAGTAGGTGTTTCAAATTTGAGAACTCCCTGCTACAGTTGA
>DASSWV010000038.1:0-8719 GCA_035704545.1 Pelobium sp. | reverse complement strand
GTTTGGTGCAAAGGGCATCATTCATTCCTCGTTTATTCAAAACGGCAATTGGGTAACTCCATTTGCCTCTATGCCCGCTTATTGGTTAAGTATCGCAGGTTTCTGTTTTTTAATCGGCGCAGCGGGTAAATCGGCACAATTTCCCTTACATTCTTGGTTGCCCGATGCCATGCAGGGGCCAACTGCAGTTTCTTCATTAATCCATGCGGCCACAATGGTTGCTGCCGGTGTATTTTTACTGTTGAGAGTTTCGCCTTTGTTTGATGAACTGGTTTTAACAACAATGGCTTCCATCGGTTTACTAACGGCTTTTATGGCGGCAACAATCGCACTTACACAAACTGATATTAAAAAGGTTTTGGCTTTTTCAACCATTTCTCAATTAGGGTTTATGGTATTGGCTGTGGGAATTAAAGATGATGCTGCTGCAATCTTTCATTTAACAACACATGCTTTTTTTAAGTGTCTGCTCTTTTTGGCCGCAGGTATGGTCATCCATCAACTGCATCACATCAAAGAAAAAAGTGGCGCTAAATTCGATGAGCAGGATATGCGAAATATGGGCGGTTTAGCCAAACTAATGCCCGTAACAACTGTGGTGTTTATTATTGCGGCTTTGGCTTTATCGGGTTTGCCTTTTACATCTGGATATTTATCTAAAGATGCCATTTTAATCAGCATTTTTGAATGGACGGGAGAACGGGGCAGTGTTTATTGGCTGTTTCCGGTGGTGATTTCCATTACCTCTTGGTTAACGGCTTTTTATATTTTCCGAGTGATTTTCAAAACTTTTTTTGGAGATTTTAAACTGCCATTTATCCTAAATAAAAAAACAGAAGACCTGCACCTTCACGATCCAAATCTGTGGATGAAAATTCCGGCGGTCATTTTAGCAGTTTTCTGTTTCGGACTCATTTTTTCTGTAAATCCATTCAACCTCGAAAGTTCTTGGCTGTACCACGCTTTTAGTATAAAACCACATTCCGAAGGTTTTTTACATCTTTTTGTGCCTATTTATATTAATGCTTTAAGTTTGGTTTTAATTATTTCAGCCTATTTTATCTACGCAAAAAATAAAATTATTTTTACCAACTATAAATCTTGGTATTACCAGTTTTCTTATAATCAATGGTATTTTAACATCTTATACGATAAAAAATTGGTGCGCCTAGTTATTTGGAAGGCCAGAGTTGCTTTTTGGTTTGATACAAAGATCATCGATGGAATAGTTCATTCATCGGCAAAAGCTACCTTAGTGATTTCTAAAATTACAGATTGGGTTGATAAATATATTATTGATGGATTTGTAAACGGTTTGGCAACCCTGGTAAGTAGCCTAAGTGTTTGGTTTCGGTCGGTACAAAATGGAAAGTTACAGCATTACTTCGTGTGGATGTTGTTCATGTTTTTAAGTTTTATGATTTATAAAGTTATGCTCTGATGGGTTTATTATCAGTACTTATATTTTTGCCTCTTTTGTTTGGCGTTGTTATTTTAATAATGCCCAAAAGTTTGAACAGCTGGTTCAAATACATTTCACTTGCAGTTTGCGTGGTACAATTGGCTATTGCCAGTTACCTATTTTACCACTTTAAAACAGGCGATGCTTTTGCTGGCGTAAACCAAATGATGCAATACCAATGGTTAGAAAACCTAAAATGGATACGTTTGGATGTTGGGCAATTCGGGACTTTACAAATTGATTACTTATTAGGTGTAGATGGTTTTTCCATCGGCTTAATTTGGCTTTCTGCCTTGGTAATGTTGGTGGCAACGCTTTCCTCTTGGGAAATCAAAACTAATTTAAAAGGATATTTCGCTTTATTTCTGTTGTTAAATACTGCAATAATTGGAGTGTTTTGTGCTTTAGATTTATTCCTTTTCTACATTTTTTATGAGCTGATGCTTTTGCCACTTTACTTCCTGATTGGGATGTGGGGCGGAGCGAGACGAGAATACGCATCCATCAAATTCTTCCTTTACACCTTATTCGGTTCGGTGTTTATGCTTTTGGTTATCGCCGGATTGTATCTTTCTGTAATTGATCCAACCACAGGAAACCATACTTTTAACATGGTTTACGCAATGGACCCAGCTAATTATATCGATGGATCCATATTTAATTCGCTTTCACAAATCCAGATATTTGGTTTCCCTGCCAGAACAGTCGGTTTTATTGTGGTTTTTGTGGCGTTTGCGATAAAAGTTCCGGTTTTTCCGTTTCATACTTGGTTGCCCGATGCCCACGTAGAAGCACCAACGCCAATTTCTTTGATTCTTGCGGGGATATTGTTAAAAGTTGGTGGCTACGGAATTATTAGAATTGCTTACGGTATTTTCCCCGAAGCAGCCATGTCTTTATCTTTTTGGATGGGGCTATTGGGTGTGATATCGATAATTTATGGTGCGATGGTCGCTCTTTCTCAAAGGGATTTGAAACGTTTAGTGGCTTATTCTTCGGTATCTCATATGGGTTTTGTGTTGTTGGGGATTGCTTCCTTAACGTCCGAAGGATTAAATGGAGCTATGATGCAAATGATTTCCCATGGTTTCCTTTCGGTAATGTTGTTCTTTATTGTGGGTGTAATTTACACCCGAGTTCACGACCGTGATATTTACAATTTTAGAGGCTTGGCTAATAAAATGCCAGTGTTTACAGGTTTTGTGATGGTTGCTTTTTTTGCTTCTTTAGGTTTACCCGGATTTTCAGCTTTCATTGCAGAAGCTTTTGTGTTAATTGGTGCTTTTTCATCAGAAAGTTTAAACGGTTTAATCCCACGTTGGATGGCGATGGTGGGCGCATTGGGAATTCTTTTAGGAGCAGGTTATCTTTTATGGACATTACAACGGATGTTTTTTGGGAAATTTAGGGTAAAGAAAGAAGAATGGAAATTAGCCTTAACCGATGTGAACACGAGAGAGATTATTGTATTGGTTCCTTTAGCCGCAATGGCTTTAATTTTAGGAATTATGCCTTCAATAGCATTTAACGTGATGAGCAGTTCAGTAAATCAGTTTTTGTTGATGTTTAAATAAGCTATGCAGGATCTTCCAAATATCAGCCAAACCACAACCGATATTTTAAACTCGCTACCTTATTTGTGGAGCGAGTGGACACTCGTTATAGGTTTTTTGGTGGTCATTCTTGTCGATTTATTTGTCAAGAAGAGTAGGGTGCTTGTAGCTAGTTTCGCAACCTTAACTTTACTTATCAGCGGTGGCTTTTTGCTGTATGATTTAATCACTTTCCAAAATACAGAACTTCTTTTCAACGGAATGTTCATTTTTTCTAAATCAGCTATTCAGTTTAAATTGTTGATTGTTGCGGTTTCTATTTTTTCGCTTTTATTCTTTTATCAGGATGATAGACTAAACAAACATCCTAAAGGAATCAACGATTTAATCTCCATTTTTTTAGCGGGTATTCTTGGAATGTTCCTGCTTGTTTCCTCTGCAAATCTTTTAATGCTTTACCTCTCTATAGAGACGATTTCCTTGGCTTCTTACCTGATGGTTAGTTATAACGCCTATCAAAAGCATCAGGCAGAAGCCAGTATGAAGTACGTGTTGTTTGGTGCTGTTGCATCTGCAATTATGCTTTACGGCATCAGTTTAATTTATGGCTTTACAGGAACGATAAATTTGTACGGAGAAAGTATGGTAAACGGCCTGTCGCAAATAGGTACAGCTCCATCCGCCTTAGCCATAATTCTAGTTTTAGCTGGAATTAGCTTTAAGCTTTCGGCAGTTCCTTTTCACTTCTGGACCCCCGATGCGTACCAGGTTGCACCAACTTCGGTAGTTTCTTTTTTATCCACCGCACCAAAGATTGCTGTTTTCGGATTTCTTTATTACCTGTTGCCGTATTTCCAGGTGGGCGATACATTTAACCAGTTTATTCTGTTCGCTTCAATCGCTTCAATGATATTAGGCAACATTGCGGCGGTTTTTCAAGACGATGCCAAGCGGATGATGGCTTACTCCGCCATAGGACATACAGGCTTTATATTGATGCTTTTCATATTGCCTCAAACTTTAATTTTAAACGCTGTTTTGTTTTATTTAGCAGTTTACAGCATCGCTAACATCGGAATCTTTATGTTGCTTAGCTACATTGAGCATAATTATGGTGTCGTTACTATATCTGGCTTTAAAGGATTAGGGAAGAGTATTCCAGCGATTGGTGCTTGCTTAGTGGTGCTGATGGTATCCTTAACCGGGATTCCTCCGACCGCAGGCTTTATCGCTAAGTTTTTGGTTTTTTCTAATTTAATTAGTTTCAACGGATCTCATATTTATACCACAACTCTTCTGGTAGTTGCAGTTTTAACCACAGTGGTTTCACTGTTCTATTACCTTAAAATTCCATTGAATTTCTTCCTCAAAAAATCTGAACAGACTTTACCTACTGCCCTGATTGGAAATACATTAGTTACGTTAGCAATCATCCTTACATTTTTGACCGTGTTATTTGGAGTTTTTCCTAGCTTGCTGAATTCTTTTTTAAGCTAACCTATTGTGACTATTTTGCTTTCGTAGCGCAAAACATTGTTTAGGTGTTTTTTTTGTGTAAATAAATGCCCATCAATTCTCTTTTTGAGAAAATTGTTGCTCAATACTTTAAAAAGTAGTTTTGGTTATATTGCCTCATGTTTCTTCACAATCTTATTTTTTTTATCGAACGTCAACATTAATGAAGGTGTTGGTTCTTGAGATACATAATGTGTATTTTATTCCCCGTATAAATTTTGTATTTCCCTTTTTGGGTATTTTGTTCTCGTGTATGTGTTGGCTCACTCAGTAGGTAAGTAAACAGCAAACAAAAAGCTATAAAGAAGGCATTTATCATTATTCACAATATAAAAGTAGCTTTAATGATGTTATAACAATGTTTTCTTGAATTTTCATAAATGGTATAACCGCCATACCTAAAAGATGTAGGGCAACTTTTTCGGGATTTCTGCCGTAGAAGCTGGGGTGGCTTAAGAGTTGCCTAACCCTATTCATGAAAACAATGATTTTAACCACCGTTTTAGTAGCAACATTAATCTTCAATTTATCTGCTCAAAGCATTGAAAGATCAGCAATTACATCTGGTGCGGGTGAAGCAACTTCTGTGTTTGGAGAAACTATTCAGTTTTCTATTGGCCAATCATTTATGACCAATACCCTTACTCAAGACGGAAGCAATTATGTTACTCAGGGCTTTCAACAACCTAATAGTTACAATTATGTATCTATAAATACTCCGGTTTACGCAGAGAGCGATTTAAATACAATCAAGGCTTTCCCAAATCCAGCGGTTGATTATACCATGATATCGGTTAATTTGATTAATGATGACGGAGTTAAAGTTTCAATCATTGATACTTGGGGACAAGAGTTAAAAGCTCAAGATTACCAAGTTACACAAGGGAAACACTCACTGAAATTTACTTTTGGCAATGTGCCAACCGGTTATTACACCATCAAGGTTTTCGCAAACAAAAAAATATATAACAGCAAGTTATTGGTAGACGGTCAATACGCAAGTTTATAACAAAAGAAACAATATTAGAATGCTCTCCTAAATCCTCAATGAAAATTGGGGATTTTTTTTGAGATGCTATTTGGATGGTTGCTGCTCAGGATTTGTTAAAATCGGCTTATAAAATATATATTTGCACTATGACAAAAGAAAATCTGCAAGATTTGAGAGATAGAATAACGTCTCTGAGGAGGCATCTTTGACGTTGATGCCAAACTAGAAATACTACGAGAAGAGGAAGCGAAGACACTAACTCCTACTTTTTGGGATAACCCTAAAGAAGCAGAGAAGATCTTAAGTGCCATAAAATCAAAAAAAATCTGGACTGATGCTTACGCTACAGCAGAAACAGAAGTGGAAGATCTTGCGGTGTTACTTGAGTTTTATCAAGCAAACGAAGCAACAGAGGAGGAAGTTGAAGAAAGCTACCTGCAAACCATTAGTACTATCGAGGATCTGGAATTTAAAAACATGCTTTCTGCCGATGAAGATCAGCTGAGTGCTGTTTTGCAAATTACCGCAGGTGCCGGAGGGACAGAGAGCTGTGATTGGGCAGCGATGCTGATGCGGATGTACACCATGTGGGGACAAAAAAATGGTTACAAAATAAGCGAACAGGACTTTCAAGAAGGGGATGTTGCTGGGATAAAGACAGTCACTTTACAGTTTGAGGGCGATTTTTCTTATGGTTATTTGAAAGGAGAAAACGGCGTTCACCGTTTGGTGCGTATTTCTCCGTTTGATTCAAATGCTAAAAGACATACCTCGTTTGCTTCGGTTTACGTTTATCCTTTGGTGGATGATACCATTGAGATTGATGTAAACCCAGCTGATGTAGAGTTTGAGACTTTCCGTTCTGGCGGTGCAGGTGGGCAAAACGTAAATAAGGTGGAAACTGCGGTAAGGTTGCATCACAAGCCATCGGGAATCATCATTAAAAACCAGGAGTCACGATCACAGCTTCAAAACAAAGAGAACGCGATGCGCTTGCTGAAATCACAGCTTTACGAGATTGAAATGCGCAAAAAGATGGAGCTATCCAATGCAATTGAAGGCAATAAGAAGAAGATTGAGTGGGGATCACAAATCCGAAACTATGTTTTGCACCCATATAAATTAGTGAAGGATTTGAGAACTGATTTTGAAACCTCAAATGCGCAAGCGGTATTGGATGGCGAATTAGATGAATTTTTGAAATCATATTTAATGGAATATGGAGGTAATAATTAATATGAAAAAGGCACTTATTTTTGGATTAATGGTTTCGTTATTTGGAGGAACCCTAAAGGCACAAGAGGTTATGAATTTGTATACTTCAAAAATACCCAACGCAAAAGAATCAAAAGATTATAAAGAGCAAAGTGTGCTTGGTGCGGATGGTAAACTAAGGATAAGTAAAGTTACTACGCCACAGCTTATCGCTTATTTTGCAGAAAAACCAAACGGAACATCAGTAATTATTTGCCCAGGTGGTGGTTATGGGATTCTGGCGATATCACACGAGGGCTACCAGATTGCAGAAGAATTTAATAAAAGAGGAATCACTGCTTTTGTTTTAAAATACCGGTTGCCAGCTGAAGAAATCATGGTTGATAAAACCATCGGTCCGTTGCAGGATGCGCAACAGGCAATTAAAATGGTAAGAGAAAATGCAACAAAATGGAACATCAATCCCAATAAAATTGGAATTATGGGTTTTTCTGCCGGTGGCCATTTAGCTTCAACGCTTTCAACCCATTTCGAAGAGTCATTGATTGATAATCCTGATAGCGTTTCACTTCGTCCAGATTTCTCAATATTAGGTTATCCGGTAATTACGATGGGCACTTTTGCACATCAGGGCTCAAAACAAAATTTATTAGGTAAAAATCCAACTGAAGCTAAGCTTAAAGATTTTTCTAATGAATTGCAGGTAACACCAAATACACCGCCAGCTTTTCTTTTTCATGCAAATGACGATAAATCTGTACCATCAGAAAACAGTGTAGCTTATATGTTAGCCTTAAAGAATTTTGGGGTGCCTGTTGAAGCACATTTTTATAAGGCCGGCGGACACGGTTTTGGTTTACATAATAAAACAACCAAAGAAAACTGGTTTTTAAGCATGATTGGTTGGATGCAATCCATCAAAATGACAGACTAATCTGTAAAAACGGCTAAAAGTTTTGTCAATTCTTTGACTTTGTCACTAGCTCCTGCATTTTCGTAGGAGCTAATTAAATTCCTTAAAACCCTTTTGATGATTTCTGTGTTGGAGCAGGGCTCATAAAAAAAGTTTTCGGGTTTGATCTGTAGCTGGCGCAGAAACTGATCTATATCTCTTTTACCGAAAATATAACCTTTGTTAAACACATTGATATAGAAGAGAATTCCGGCTTCTTTTTCTTTTTGTTCAAACTCATCAACATAGGCCAATATGAAGTGTTGAGGCAAATTAACACCATAAATTGGGATGTTCAGCTTTTGAGCAATAACGGAGTAAATAATAGCCAAAGAAATCTGGTTGCCTTTTTTGCTTTCTAAAACCTGGTTTAAATACGAGTTTTGAGGGCTTTTATGGTCTTTGGTGTTCCCGGAAAATCCGTAAACGTTATAAAATATATGGTTTAAAAGCTTTACTTTTTCAATAGGGCTGGCTTCGTACATCATCTGCAACCACACATCTCTTTTGATTGCATCAATCTGATTGATTATTTTTTCCTCATTTAAATCCGGATATTGATATCTATTGATAATTAAAAAACCACGCAATAAATCAAAACCGCCACTGTGGTGCCAAAGCGCTAAATCTTCCCTCACATTCTGGTACTGTATTTTGTGCACCACATTTTCAATACGCTCCTGTAAAATCGCATCAAAAGAATTTTCCCAGGCATTTTCTAAAAAGCTGATGGCTTCGTTTCCGTAAGAAAGAAGTTTATCCTCAACATGATCAAAAATCTGCGGATCAGGATCGTCTAACAATTTTATCAAGGAATTGAGTTCTTTTTCGTTTACCATATATGATGATATTTCGTTTATTTAACAAACTTGGCGTTGCTAGCAGCTTACATCTGGAAAAAAGCTTCTGCTAAACAATACTAAATTGTTATTTTTACAAACTATGATTAACGCCACTTTAACTAAGAATTATATCAAGCACATTTTAAATGCCAAATCCCGTCACGGTACGCATTCGCCTTTTGTATATAA
>DASSWV010000462.1:0-5457 GCA_035704545.1 Pelobium sp. | reverse complement strand
TATATTCTTTGTCTGAAATTTAGCCTTTCAAATGGCCAATTAGCAGATTCGCCAACTCCACACCAATTCTTTCCTGTGCTTCGTTGGTTGCGGCGCCAATATGTGGCGTTAACGATACTTTAGGATGTTGTAGCAAAGCTGTTAACGGAGTTGGCTCGTTATCAAAAACATCTAATCCTGCAAAAGAAACTTTTCCGCTATTTAAAGCCTCAATTAAAGCTAACTCATCAATAGTTCCGCCTCTTGAGCAGTTTACAATCCCTACTCCCGGTTTTACTTTTTCAAATTCTTCTTTCCCTAGAACCGGTTTTTCTGTAAACGGAATGTGTAAAGAGATAAAATCAGACTCCGCTAAAAGCGTATCGAAACTAACCTTCTTTACAGGAACGTCAACTTTAACACCACCAGAAAGTTCTAATTGCAAAGTTGCTGGAATATCGTATAAATCGAAAGCTAAAACATCCATCCCTGCCCCTAAAGCTAGTTTTGCTGTTTCTTTTCCGATACGTCCAAATCCAATAATCCCTAATTTTTTACCTTTTAGCTCTACCCCTTTTGCATAGGCTTTCTTTAAAGTATTGAACTGTGTAGCACCATCAACAGGCATTTTACGGTTAGCATCGTAAACGAAACGAACACCATTGAAAAGATGAGTAAAAACCAGCTCGGCAACAGATTGTGATGAAGCTGCAGGTGTGTTTTCAACCGCTATCCCTTTACTTTTTGCGTAGGCAACATCAATATTATCCATACCAACACCTCCGCGTCCGATCACTTTTAAATTAGGGCAAGCATCAATTAGTTCTTGTCTAACTTTTGTTGCACTTCTAACTGTTATCCCATCGTAAGCGTTGAGCTTCGCAGCCAACTCTTCTTGTGGGATATTATTTGTATCAACCTCAATTCCGGCGTCTTCTAATAGTTTTTTTCCTATTGGATCTATTCCGTCGTTTGCTAAAATTCTCATTAAATTATCTATTTTTTAGTTTGGTATTTAAACGTTTTTTTCTGCAAAATCTTGCATTGCCTCCACTAAAACATGTACGCTGGTAATTGGTAATGCGTTATATAACGAAGCTCTAAAACCTCCTACACTTCTATGTCCTTTAATGCCGATACATCCTTTTTCTTCTGCATATTTTAAGAAAGGTTTTTCAAGCTCTGCATTCTCCATTACAAAACAAACGCTCATGTTTGAACGGTCTTCTAAAGCGGCAGTTCCTTTAAACAGAGGGTTTCTGTCAATTTCGGCATATAATGCTTTTGCTTTCGCGATGTTTTCTTGCTCAATCGCAGCCACGCCACCTTTTGCTTTCAACCATCTTAAATTCAACATTGAAACATATACAGAAAACACCGGAGGCGTATTGTACATAGATTCTGCATCAATTTGCTTTTGGTAATCTAACATTGAAGGAATGGTACGTCCAGATTTTCCTAAAATATCATTTTTAACAATCACTAAAGTTGCACCAGCTGGACCAATATTTTTTTGAGCACCTGCATAAATTAAATCATAATCAGCAACGTTGATTACTTTGCTGAAAATATCAGAAGACATATCGCTCACTTTACCTACGCTAGTTTGCGGAATGCTGTGCATTTGTGTGCCGTAAATGGTATTGTTTGAAGTAAAATGAAAATATGCGCTATTAGCAGGGATCTCATAGTCTTTAGGAATGTAGCTGTAATTTTTATCTTTTGATGAAGCAACTACTTCTGCATCGCCAATCAATTTAGCTTCTGCGAAGGCTTTTTTAGCCCAAACACCAGTTTCTAAATAACTAGCTTTTTTTCCTTCTGGCAATAAGTTTAAAGCAGCCATAGCAAACTGTAAACTTGCACCACCTTGTAAAAATATAACCGAATAACCATCCGGAACATTCAAAAGCTCTTTCACTAAACTGATCGCCTCGTCCATAACAGCTACAAACTCTGTAGCTCTGTGCGAGATTTCTAGAATAGATAAACCAGTATCATTAAAATTTAAAACTCCTTGTGAAGCTTGCTTAAATACTTCTTGTGGTAAAATGCAGGGACCTGCACCAAAATTATGTTTCATTTAATTAAAATTTGGTGGAAATTATTGTGGAAAAATACCGCACAAGTCACTATACTTAGAGGGTATAATTTCTTTTGTGCGATGCTAGGCGTCATTCTTTTTAGAATTAAGGTGCAAATTTATGATAAACATTGGTGATGTCCTATTTTATTTTAAAATTTCATAATCAATCTTACATTCAGTTGCCTTGATGTTAAATAATTAGGGATTGCGTACTTGTTGTTATTAACGTCTGTAACCCATAAATATGATACGGTATTGTTAATATTCAGCAAGTTGAAAACTTCTGCATAAACAATGATCGACTTAAAATGTTTGGATAAAAATACCGGCTTTTTTAAGGCGGCAGGATCTAAAATATCTTTTGAAAATCCAATATCCAACCGTTTGTAAGCTGGTATGTTGAACGTTTGCTGGTAACGCTGCGAACTTGGCGGACCTGTAGGCAGCTTAGAGCCATACAGCAAATTTAAATGCACTTTATAAGTTGGGCTGTTAAATAGCTTATCCTGAAAAAATGCAGAGAAATTTATCCGCTGATCTGTAGGTCTTTTAATGTACCCGGGATAAATAGTTTCTGTACTACCGTCATTATTTTTCTTTATGTAGGAGTCACCCTCAATATCTTCAGCAGTTTTCATGATTGAAATCCTAAAAGACGATTCTAAATCTTTCACAAACTCTCCACTTATCCTAAAATCTGCTCCAGTGGCGTAACCCTTCGCTTGTTGATCTGCATAATATCTTATTCTTAAGTTTTCGATATCATAAGGAGTTAAATTGTACAGACTTTTATAGTAAGCCTCGGCCAAAAAATTGAGTTTTGTACCTAAACCATCAAACTTGCTGTCAGAAGAAAGCACAAAATGTAACGACTTCTGCGATTTTGCATTTGCGTTTAATGTTCCGTCAAAATTACGTGTCTCTCTGTAAAAAGGTGGCTGTACATATAAACCTGTGGCAAATCGATAAACACTTTGTTGTTGGTTTTTAGGCGTATATGCAAATACCACCCGCGGACTTGGGATAAATTCTTTGGTGTAATTGTTATAATTAAATCTTAAGCCTCCGGTAAAAGAAAGCTGAGGGTTAATGTCTGTTGTATTTTGCAGATAACCGGTGTAGCGTAGGGTATTTACGCTATTTGCGGCATCAACTGATTGGGTAAGCGCAAATTCATCAAAACTGTTTGGGATGGCAAACCCAGCAGAATCAATCAGCTCAAATTCTTTTAAATTATCAGCAATTTGATCGTACTGGAACCTAAAGCCTGCTTCCCAAAAAGATTTTTTAGCACTATAATTCAGCTTTAATTCAGATGCGTACACATCTGCCCTAAGTTCGTTTCTGCCATAATTTTGGTAAGCGCCTATCCCCCGGTTTGCTTTAACTTGACCAAAAGTTCCACTTGCAAAATCGTTTTCAATTTCATCAAAAATATAAGTCCCTAAAATATCGAAATTCTCTTTTTCGGTAATTAAAAACATGGAGTTTATCCATTTTAAATTTAATTTACTGCTCAGCTGGCTATTAAATGTTAGCGCAGCAACTACGTTTGTGTACTGGTCTTGCTCTTGACCTTCGTAATCAATATTTAACCGTAGTATCTCGTTCAAAGTGCCAAATTCTGTACTACGTGACTGTGGAACCAAGCCGAATTTACTGCTGTTGTAAGCTCCAAAAAAGTTTAAACTATTTTTTTTATTGACCTGGTAATTAAGCAATCCTTGAAAATCTTGAAACTGAGGATTGTACGCACCAACAATTGGTTGAGCGTTCAGAATAAACTTATTCTGCTTATTTCTATAGCCTATAACTCCATTAAATTTTCCATGACCAACAAAAGCAGTGGCCGAAACTCCATTTGTACCTATACCAAAAGTATATTTCACGGAATCTGTGGTTTTATATTGCACATCCAAAACAGATGATAGTTTATCACCATAACGAGGTGTAAATCCGCCGGCAGAAAACTTTACGTTAGAAACTAAATCGGGGTTAATCAAACTTAAACCTTCTTGTTGTCCGTTACGCACTAAATAAGGCTTGTAAATCTCAATATCATTGATATAGATCAAGTTCTCATCAAAATTCCCACCTCTTACAGAATACTGAGCGCTTAACTCGTTGTTAGTGGAAACGCCAGGCAACTGCTTTAAAATTGATTCGAAACTCTGCGAAACGTTGGGGTTAGAAATAGCTAGCGTTGCATCAACTTTTATCATCCCGATATTGCGTACCGAACGATCGTTTACAACCACTTGTTTTAAGCTCTGTAAATCTTTTGTTAAAACTATTGAAAGATTTTTATCCATAGGTTTATCAACCTGTAAATCAACAACTTTGGATTGATATCCTAAATAAGTAACTAAAATCTGGTAGTTTCCTTTTTTTAAAAGGAATTTAAAAGTGCCTTGGTTATTTGTGCTAGTGGATATTTGAGTTTCTTTTATAGATAAGCGTACACCGTCAAGTTTTTCGTTCTCTGAATTGCTAACCGTACCTGTAACACTATATAAATCTTGAGCATTTAAAAAGAAAGGGAAAAGCAATAAAAAAAAGAAAAACCTAATCATGTAAAAAAAATCAGGCTGTTAATATGTCTGGAGAAATATTCCTCAACTCGGCAATGGCATGTGTAGGATCTGTTGAGCTAAAAACCGCATTTCCAGCAACCAAAACATTTGCCCCCGCTTTTAAAAGTGCCAATGAATTATGGATACTTACTCCACCGTCAACTTCGATCATTAGAGTAGGGTTTAGCTCATTCGCCATTGCCTTAACTTCACGAACTTTTTGATAGCTATTTTCAATAAAAGTTTGCCCGCCAAACCCAGGATTAACGGTCATGATCAACACCAAATCTAAATCTGCAATAATATCTTTCAAGAGAGAGACTGGCGTATGAGGGTTTACAGCTACGCCCGCCTTGCAACCTAACTCCTTTATGGCTTGTACGGTACGATGCAAATGTGTGCAAGCCTCGTAATGTACGGTGATAATATCTGCTCCGTATTGCTTAAATTCCTTCAAATACCTATCCGGGTTTACAATCATTAAGTGAACGTCTAACGGCTTTGTTGCAAAGTTTTTTACCGCAGCCATTACCGGAAACCCAAAAGAAATATTTGGAACAAATTGCCCGTCCATTATATCCACGTGGATCAACCCTGCTTCGCTTTCGTTCAGCAAGATGATGTCGTCTTCTAAGTTTGCAAAGTTTGCCGAAAGAATTGAAGGAGAAATAATTGGCTTCATGCATCAAAGATAATAAATAAGCGTTCTTATAGAAATAATATCCAATCACAAAAAAGCACAATATTTTGAATATATTTAGAGTCAAGAAAATATGCGATACTTCTCTTTAATTTTACTGTTTCTAATTAGTTCAAGAC
>DASSWV010000554.1:0-3472 GCA_035704545.1 Pelobium sp. | reverse complement strand
TTTCTGAATACCAAGTAGAAGGACGGATGTTGTAGATAATGCTTTTCTTTTCTTGAACTTTTAGCGGATAAGTTCCACTCGGACAAGCCAGCTCCCAAATCTTCTTAATCCAAACATTTTTAATCGTTATTTCACTACCATTCATTTGATAAGCAAAAATTAAATAGTCCGAGTCAATTCTGTATGCCGATGTCAGGAGTGAGTTGCAGTAAGAGTCGAAGTTAGCTAAATCAAAACCCGGACCTCTGTCCCAATCAAAAGTTTTCACTTCAAGCAAGTCTAGTTTTTTGTTATGTTTGTCCAGATTGAAATCGGGAAAAACTTGCGAATTTGTATTTTCTTCAAATTCAATTTTCTCCACCATCATCCAAGCTTTCAGCCATTCTTGAAGCAAATTACCAACGGTGTCTTTAGTTTCAATAGAAATAGTCAGGTCTTTAAGCGAAAAATTGATAATTCCTTTTTCTCCAATAATTTTGTATTCGTTTACCAATTTATTATAAAGTTCCTGTCCTGATAATTTCATTCTATTTTGTTAAATTTTGTGCAAATGTATTAATTTTTCTCGATGTTAGGTCTTGCGATGAGGTCGGGTAATACGGCAGGTAACTTGCAAGTCTATCTAATTATTAATCCTCAAGTTAATATCACTTCACCCCAACAAACTTCAAACAAACTGGCGCTCCCACATTGATCATTTCCTCAGTATAACTCAACAAACCTGTTTTTTTATCTCTTCTAAAAACATAAACATCATTAGTATCTTGGTTGGCTACCAGTAAAAAATTGTCGGTTGGGTCAATTACAAAGTTTCTTGGTGTTTTCCCTTTGGTGCTCACGTTTGCAATTTTGGTGAGTTTTCCATTTTTTGCCACTTTAAAAATCGCAATATCATTTACCGAGCCTCTGTTGCTGGCATACAAAAATTTACCATCTTTAGATAAGTGAATATCGGCAGCACCGTTTGTGCCTTTAAAACCTATATCGTTCATTGAAATGTTCTGCAATAATTTCGCTTTGTTATTCTTATAATTAAAAACAGAAACATGAGCCTCCATTTCTGCTACCACATAAAGCTTATCGCCTTTTTTATTAAAAGTAAAATGACGAGGACCAAAGCCCGGCTCAATTTTCACATCAGATGCTTCCGCTTTCTGTAAAGGCTGTTTCTCGTTTCTGTTATATTTATATGCTTTTAAAAAGTCTGTGCCTAAATCTGCAGCAAATAAAATGCTGCCATCCGGAGAAAAATTAGTAGAATGTGCATGTGGTGCTGTTTGTCTTTTTTGGTTAATACTACTCCCAGTATGTTGAACCAATTGACTAATTGGCGCCAAACTGCCGTCCGTATTTATAGGGAAAACGCTTAAACTTCCGCCACCGTAATTAGCCGAAAAGGCAAATTTACCATCTTCTGATAATGTAACATGACAAGGGCCCTTGCTGGTTGTAGGTTGAGAGTTAATGAAACTTAACGTTCCCGCTGTTGCATCAAAATTGAATGCACTAAGCCCGCTTTGGTTTCCGCTTGCTTCACTAACGCTATAAACTTTAGTTTCGTCTCTATTTACTGCTAAATAGGAGGGGTTTACCACACCTTCAGTTTTGGATCCGAAGGTTAGTTTCCCGGTTGAGGTGTCAAATTTATAAACAAAAAGACCATTGGTTTGCGTTTTTGTATAGGTTCCAATGATTAAATGATATTCCAGAGGTTTTGGTTGTGAAAATCCTAACAGGGGGATAAATAATGCTAGGCTTAATACTGCTAATTTCAGTTTCATATTTAATGGTTATTTAGGTGATGCAATATAATTAAAAAACAAAAAAAGCCTCCCGAAATGGAAAGCTTTGTAATGATATAATGTTGTAAAAATTATAGTGAAGCTAGTTCGCTAAAATTTTGTTCTAAATGAGTTGTTGCTAAAAGATTTGATCGGTATGTGTCGCTGTTTCCGTTAATAAAGAAACAGGTCTTCCCTTTAATCAATGCAATTACTTTGTCGTTTAACTCTCTAGAAACCGCAGGGCAACCGAAACTCCTGCCTAAACGACCCGTGTTTTTGATAAAATCTTCACTCACATAATTTGCGCCATGTAACACAATTGCTCTTTCTCTGGCTAAATCATTGATGCCTTTATCTTGGCCATCTAGTTTTAAAGACAGGCCATGTTTGCCAAAATAGGTTTCATTGGCGATGTAAAACCCTAAACTACTCTGGTGCGATTCTGCAATGTTAGAGAAAGTTGTCGCCATATTTTCACCACTTCCCTGCCCGTGGGCAACGTAGGTATTTAACAATAATGTTTTGTTTTTTAAATCAACAATCCACATTCTTTTTGCGGTACTGGGCTTTGTGAAATCTACAATGGTAACCACGCTTTTATCCTGATTTAAACGATTTTGACTTTTCATGTTCATGAAACCAGTAACAGCTTTTTCAAAAACAGGGAGTGCCAAGCCAGCTGCTTTTAAGTTTGTTGTTTCGTAAAGTGAATTTACGTAGTTGCTAAAAGACACCTGCTTAGTGATTGGCGCAGGGATAGAATCTTTTAAAGTATTTATAGGTTGAGTAGTGGGTTGGTTTTTTGAGGTTTTCCAACTTAGGTTGATGAACATAAAGCCAAAAGCCAAAAGCATTAAACCTTTTATTGAATAAGTTTTTAATTTTCTGTTTCTCATATATTTCATATTTTCTCCCCTTGTTTTAGTTAATTGCCAGCTTTAAACAAAAGTAACCCAAGAGGTTTGTTTCATGACATAAATTAAACATCTCTAAATTAGGGAGATGAAGAAATGTTGCCTGTTTGCGAAATACTAAAGAGACTTTTGAGAAGCATCCGCTTGACGTAAAGCTTGTGTAAGTTTGTTGTTTGGCTGATTTTGTATGCGTACATATTCGGGGGAATATGTTGACTTGTTGAACCCACTAACCTTGTTTAAAACTGAAATTAGCGCTGTTTTAATTGTTTGTAATAAAGTCATCTATTTATTGTTTAAAGGAACGTGTTTAATATACGCTGATAATCTTGTTTTATTGCTTCAACTACAAAAAAATCTTTACGTCGTCGTGGTTTTCATGCTTCTCTGATTCTTTTCTGTCTTTCCTTTTAGAGAACAATACCAAGAAGAAAATTAATAGACTAAGTTCGAGTAAGATAGTTTTAACCAATAGTGTGCAGCAAAATGCAGCAAATACATTAACTAAGATTCCGATAAGTATGGTTAGAATTAAAGGTCTGTAGCGATACATAGTATGTGGATTTGTATCTCTTTTCTACGAAGACCCCTGCTTTAAAGTTTCAATTATTTATAAAGCATAAAAAAAGCTTCTACGGATAGAAGCTTTTTGCAAATTCATTTTTAGCTTATTAGCTCAGTATATTTTTCCAACTCACTAAGTCTCCAATGATTTTTCCTAAATCAGCAATTGCAACTCTTTCCTGCTCCATGCTGTCTCTATGGCGAATGGTT
>DASSWV010000474.1:0-5714 GCA_035704545.1 Pelobium sp. | reverse complement strand
ATATAGAGACTATGATTTAGATAGAGGTTACAAAGTAGTGATTAATTCCAGAGATGCTTACCGCAATTTTAACCGTGACCGTGTTCGATATGCTAAATACATAGGGGTGAGAAACCAACGGATTATTAGATACAGTAAGAGTCCTCGTTATCAAGAGGTTAAAGCCCACCCTCACGGACTAGCTCCTGGACGGGCGAAAAAGACTTATTATGCAGAAAGAAATGACAACCACGATCATCGACGATCTAATGAACATGGAAACAGTAGAAGTCACGGCAGAGGAAAACATTGAAGTATTCATTATAAAGCTTGCTTTCTTAAAACAAAAGACCTTGTAGGCACTTATCTACAAGGTCTTTTGTTTTTTGCCGCCGTTTCATAAACCAAGTTATTTGTATATTTACGGCAATTAATGATATTTCTTGTCTCTTAATCACGGTTTGAATTATTTTCGTCTTTTTTTATTCCTCATCATCGGTTGTTTTATATCGTTAAATGCAATATCCCAAGTAAAATTTAAAAAATCGTATTATTACACGCCGGTTGATACTGTTTCTTACCACAAAATAGCACATCAAACTTTCATCCCATTGGTAAAAGAGTATGAGACACCGGCTTTTCATAACCGAGGCGTGTATTGGTTCCGCTTGGATATTTTAGGTCATCAAATTTTAAAAAAGGACCTTATCATCAATATATCAAACCCAAATCTCGATACCGTTGTATTGTTTCAAAAGGTGAACGGTCAACTCGTTCCTAAAGATACCAGCGGTAATAATTTTAAACTTAGGGATAGTACCTATCTGCGCTATTCCCGTTTTAGGGTTGCCGCAAACACCTCCTCTGTATGGCTAAAAACCAAGCTGAAGAAAGAAATGGTGTTTCCGGTTTCCATTCAAGCTGTCCAGCGTTTCAACCGATCGGAGCACCTTAATTTCTTTTGGTTAGGATTGTACTATGGCTTTGTAATGATGGTGTTAGCCATCAATATTACACTTTACTTTAGTTTTAAAGATTTTAAATTTATTTATTACTCTCTTTTTCTAGCTTTAATTGCGCTTACTTTTGCCTATTCTGATGGTTTATTTGTGCTGCTTAGCAGAAACAAAATGTGGCTCAATTATGCCGATTTGCCAGTACATTTGGCGGTAGCTATTGCTGGGGCAATTTTCGCCACCAATTTTTTAGAACTCAATAGTTATTATAGGCGTTTAAGTTGGGTGGGAGTATCCCTGGCTTTAATCATGCTCGGCTGTTATGCCGGCCATCTTATCTTTGGGGGGGCAGTTGTTTTTTTTGCAGGCAACATAGCCGGCCTATTGCTGCTAAGCTTATATTGGATAGCCGGATTAACTAGGTTTAAAATAGATGTATTTGCCCGTTTTTTTGTTTTTGCTTACGGCTTGTTGCTCATTTTTGCTTTAGACTTTTTCTTTTTCCGAACGTTGGGATGGAAATTTTTAAACTTATCCCCAAATGAACTTAAACTTGCCAGTGTGATGGAGATGGTGGTTTTAAGTGTAGCAATTATTTACAGGGTAAAAAAATTACATCAAGAGCATCAATATTATCGTAATGAGATTCAGCAATATATACAAGCGGATCAGGCCTTGCGTGAAGAGACGGAACTAAATCCTTCAAGTTCACTTGCCGTCCAACCGGACGATCTAAAAAATCGGTTTGGATTAAGTGAACGCGAGACAGAGGTGCTCAATTGATTGCAGCAGGCTTAACTAATCAAGAAATAGGGGACAAACTATTTCTCTCCACCAATACCGTGAAATTTCATATCCGTAATATCTACCTCAAAATTGAGGTGAACAACCGAGCGCAGGCGGTAAATTGGGTGCACTCCCTAAACCAATAAAGAGACTAAAATCCGATTTTTTTCTCTTTTAAATTAAAACTACCCGAAAGGGTGGGAAAAAATCATGTGATAAAAATTAGTTTAGCAATCTAAATTATAGCATCATGAAAAAAATTTTTACACGTTTAAATCGGCTGTTTTATTTTTCAATTTATTTGACCCTTTTACCCACTATCAGTTGGGCCACCACTATCGATCTGGGCGGAGATTTATCTTCTGGCAAAATTTTATTTCAATATAATTTTGGAGGAACTTTAAACAGTAGTTTGTTCTCTATCAGTGGCTTCTCTCAAACAAGTAACAGTACAGAAATACAGCTTACTCCCAATCAAATCGATTGGAAATCGCAGTTTCTAACCAATCAAACTTTTCAAAGAGTAGAAGGGCTAACGTTCGAGGGTAGCGTTTTTATCCCTCAGGGTCATTATAAAGCTGTGATGGTAGGTTTTCATGATGGGGTTAATAATGGCACTGATGGCATTGAGCATGGACTGTATTTTTTTGATAACGGAGGAGGAATTGAGGTACAGGCGAGAAGTGGCACCAATGCGCAAAATATGCCTACTCTTGACTACGATAACAGCTCATCGCCTGGTTCTTGGATGGATTATAAGATTGTATTACACACCTTAGGGGCTACTTATTATGTAAAAAGAAGTACTGAAAGTAGTTATACAAACACCCTAAACTTTGATGGAGGCAATAATCTCTCGGAGTTGAAGGTTGGCATACAAGGCAACAGAACCACTAGCGCTACAAATAATTATACCTCACATAAAAACTGGAAAGTTTCACAACCCAGAACCTTATACGTAAATAAAAATGTAACTGGAGGCAATGGTACTGGAGATAGTTGGGAAAACGCGGTTCCCGAACTTGCCGATGCACTTAATTGGGCCAACCAGAACAAAAGCAACTGGACTACAGACAACCCATTAAGAATTTGGGTCGCGGGAGGAACTTATAAGCCGTTGTATGATTATTTAGGAACTGCTAACGGTAAAGAAAACACTTTTCTATTGGTGAAAAACGTCCAGATTTTTGGGGGTTTCGCTGGAACCGAAAGCAATTTACAAGATAGAGATCTGAGTTTAAAGAGCAATGCTAGTATTTTAAGTGGAGATGTAAATGGAGACGATACAGTCACCGGAATCGGGGAAACTTTGAGTATTAGTAACAACAGTGAAAATAACTATCATGTGGTAATTGGCGCTGGAGATGTAGAAACTGCGCTATTAGATGGCTTTCGTATTACTGGAGGAAATGCTAACGCTAGCGGATCTTCTTCGATAAATAGTGAGCTTATTTATAAGAACAGGGGCGGAGGTATATATTGCCGTAAGTCATCACCAGCTATTAAAAACGTAGTTATCACAGCAAACACTGCTACATCATATGGAGGGGGAAGCTATAACGATGACAATTCCTCTGCAACATTTTTAAATACGGCAATTTTTAAAAATATGGCCGACAAAGGTGCTGGAATGTGTAACGATACCTCCATACCTGCAATTACCAATGTTACCATAACGGATAATAAATCTACCGGCGAAGGAGGTGGAATAGCTAATTATGATGCATCGCCACAAATTAAGAACAGCATTATTTATGGTAATGATGCGGTAACTGGTCAACAAATATATAATAATAATAGTACACCATCTTTTTCCTATAGCTTAGTAGCGGGTAGTGGAGGAAGTACAACGTGGCAGAGTACTTTGGGGACTGACGGCGGAAATAATGTGGATGATGATCCAATATTTTTTAATCAGGCCGATGGGCATTATACTCCTAAAAGCACAAGTCCAGTCTTAGATCAAGGATTTAATCAGTCTTATACCGATGCTGGGGGCTACTTAACAACGGATATGGATTTAGCTGGGAACTTAAGAGTTCGAAATACCACCATTGATATGGGAGCTTATGAATTTTATCCGCAACAGCCAACACTTACCAATTTCCCCAATATCATGAAGACTGCCAGTGATGATGATTTTGTTTTAACGGCTCCAACCAGTAACAGTTCAGGTGCATTTAGCTATAGCAGTAGTGATGTAAACGTTGCGGCCATCAGCGGTAATACGGTATCCATTATTGGAGTAGGAACGGCAACTATTACTGCTACCCAAGCTGCTACTGCAGACTATCAAGAGGCCACAATCCAACTAACACTGACCGTGGAAAACACATTACCTGTTTTACTGACTAATTTTACAGTAAAGGCAGAAGGAAATAATGCCATTTTACGTTGGCAAACTGCCTCAGAAACGGATAACGAAAGCTTTGTGATTTACCGCAGTGGCGATGATGGTGTTTTCATTAAGCTCGGCAGTAAAAAAGGAGCAGGTACATCCAAAGCAACAAATAGCTATGTGTTTTATGATCACGCTCCGTTAAAAGGCAACAACTATTACCAACTGGTACAGGTGGATTTAGATGGTAAGGAAACTGATCTAGGCGTGAAACAAGTAACTTTCGACTTTCAACCTACAACTTTAAACTTATATCCCAACCCCACCACGGATAAAGTAAACATAGCATTTGAAGCAGGCAAGTTCAACAGCGTATTGGTCAGCGACCTCAACGGCAGGACACTGCAACAATTGGCATTAAGCAAAACAGAAAATAATCTGATGATTTCTTTAGGAAGCTATTCTTCGGGTACTTATATCATCCGCCTGAACGGCAACGGCCACAGCCAAATCAGAAAGGTAGTGAAGAAATAAAGATGCTTGAAGACTTACGGAATTTGCTGTTTAGCATGCAGGGAATTTCGTAAGTCTATTGATTAATCCCAAATTAAGCAATAGAAAGTTGAAAGGGGTACTCAAAGCTGCTAGTCTGTCCCCAAATACCCTTAAACCAGTGCCGTCGTTTTTTGTTCAATGCCATTTTAAGGATTAGTTTTCCGTTTACTTTTTCAAAATAAGCTCCCACGGCAAAGGTTCTATACCTTAGGGTTGATAATGTTTTCTGTGTTTTTTCTTTTAGAACAAATGTTCTAAAAAGAGCCATGAGGTTATAGGCAATCATGGCAAAAGTAAGTGCGGCCTCTGTACCGAAAAAGCTTTGCAGGTTAAAGCTGTCAAAGCCGAAATCATACTTTAGCTCCTTTATCCTGTTCTCTGCATCGCCTCTTCCCCGGTATAGTCTCCATATTTCTGCTGGTGCTAATCTCATGGGCGTTACATAGGCCGAATACCGGTAGTTCATATGGATTTCCTCTTCTATAAAAAGGCTCAACTGTTTACCGGTTGCCCTGGGCCTGTCCTTAATTCTCTGACGGACAATGACTATCCGTCTTGCCTTGCTCCATGATTCGCTTTGGTACATTTGCTCACAGATCTCTATCCCTGTATCCAATATTATCCAGTTTGTACCTGCTCTGATGATCTTTTGGATGGGGTGGGTGAACCTTGCCGCAATGATGTAACCGATGTTTTTCTCTTCCAGATGGTCCATGATTGCCGAATTGAAAAAGCCACTGTCCAGCCTAACCAGGCTGATTGTTTTATCTTTCAGTTTATGGAGCGTATCGGTCAAAAAGTTCAGGAAATTGTTCGAGCTGGAGGTATCGCCACTCCTGAGCCACATATTGGCTACCAGTTTTACATCTGCGATAAAGGCAATTAATGGATGGTGGGAGGGTCTGCCTCTCTTAGCTGGATTATACCCCTTTTTACTCCCTTCTTGCGAGCCATATCTGGTCATTACCGAGGAATCAATATCCAAAGTGAAATTGTTGAACTTGAAATTGTCAAATATCCATGTATAAAAATAATCACTTATTCGCTGGTTCTTTGCCTGGTCGAATTTGGAGAAGAACCGTTTGAAGGTATCTTGGCCC
>DASSWV010000438.1:0-4132 GCA_035704545.1 Pelobium sp. | reverse complement strand
TGGGTTTCTAAAAAAATGTTTTCAACAAACTCTTAGGTGACAAGGGGACATTTCCAAGGGGGAATTTTACCATTTAAAGGCTTAGCCCTAAAACATATTTATCATACAATAAAGCATATTGAGGTGTGCTCACAGGATTTATAGCGTTTACAATAACGATCGGCATCCTGTTTTTTTACTAAATTCCCGTAATTTGAACAAACACTGGCTATCCGGATAGGTTTGTACTTTTGAGCATACTTGAATGCTAAAGTATAAAAACGGGATGGGTTTTACTGTCCCCGTTCTATTTTATCGGACAACAACCAAAATAAGTGGTTAATTTATTCCTCTCAACAACCTGTTCCATCTAATTTTGTTTAGAAAAGAGCCGTTATCATCCCAACTCATCCAAATGAATAAAGCTTTACCCACAATATGATCCTCGGGCACAAAGCCCCAGTACCTTGAATCTAAAGAGTTATGGCGGTTATCGCCCATCATCCAATAGTAATTCATTTTAAATGTGTAAGAATCCGTTTTTTCGCCATTGATCATGATGTCGTTTCCATTTACTTCTAGCTTATTGCCTTCGTAAATAGTAATTGCTCGTTGGTAAATGGGTAAAGTCAAGCTATCTAGTTTAACTGTCCAGCCTTCTTTAGGGATAATCACTGGTCCAAAGTTATCCTGGTTCCAATTGAAATTCGGATCATTAGGGAAAATCTGTTGCTCAAAGGCGCCTTCTTCCGCAATTACAGCTGTTAGTATTTTCACGTTAGAGAAAGCTTTTATTTTTTCCACTTCTTGTTCTGGCATCGTAAAAATATATTCGTCGTTATTAACCCGTTCCACATCAGCTTTAATTTCTTTTAAAGCCATAGGGTTAAAGTCTGTGCCATCAGTTTTAACATAGTATTGAGTTTGGCTCATCTTTGGTAAATCACCAGGTTTACCATTTACATACACTACTGAATTAACAATTTTTATAGTGTCACCAGCAATTCCTACTGCTCTTTTGATGTAATTTTCTCTTTTGTCAACTGGGCGACTTAAAGGTGCATCAGCATCCATCGGATAGTTGAAAACCACCACGTCGTTACGTTCAATGTCTCCAAACCCCGGTAAACGGTAATAAGGTAACTGAATGCCGTCCCAATAAGCTTTTGTGCCCGTTATGGGCATGGTATGGTGCGCAAAAGGAAAGGCAACAGGTGTGATAGGTGTACGAGCACCGTAACTCATTTTACTTACAAACAAAAAATCGCCCACCAAAAGCGAGCGCTCCATTGAGCCCGTGGGTATGGTGTAGGCTTCAATAAATAAACCTCTAATAATAGTTGCGGCGATAACTGCAAAAACAATTGCATCTAGCCATTCGCGACTAGCACTTTTCTTTTTCGCCTCTTTATTTTTTTTCCAGAATTTCCAATCCATTTTTTGCCAATTAAGCGTTAAAATTATACATCTCTTTTACAGAGTAAAAACCAGTTTTTCCCTTTAGCCATTCAGCAGCAAGCACAGCGCCCAAAGCAAAACCTTGTCGACCGTGGGCTACGTGTTTAAACTCAATCCTATCCACATCCGAATCATAAATTACGGAGTGCGTTCCAGGTACTTCGCCTTCTCTGTAAGAAGCTATGATTAGATGTTCTGCATTGTGATTTGTTACTTCGTCATCTGCTTTTACATCCACCCATTCGGTTTTATGGTCAAACTCTTCAATCACATCTTCAGCAATTGTTATAGCGGTACCACTTGGCGAATCCAATTTGTGGATATGATGAATTTCTTCGATTGCTACATCGTATTGATCTGCAAAATTGTTCATCATTTTAGCCAACTGTTGGTTAAACTTGAAAAAGATATTTACGCCAACGCTAAAGTTTGAGCCATACATTACTGCAGAATTAGCGGCAATGCAATCGTCTTTTATTTTCTGAAGCTGACCGTACCAGCCTGTTGTGCCCACTATTAAAGGCACACCGGCTTTAATGCAGGTTTCAATATTGTTTAATACGGTATCAGGTGTACTAAACTCAATAGCTACATCTGCTTTTTGTAGATTTTCGGTGGTTAATTCGTTTGCATTATCTTGGTCAATAATTAATACGATTTCATGATTTCTGTCTAAAGCGATAGATTCAATCATTTTACCCATTTTTCCGTATCCGATAAGGGCTAATTTCATTTTATTTAAATTTTAGGTTTAAAGTAAGCATTGGAGATGGCGCATACATGCCGGTGTTTGCATAAGTAGGGATATGAATGCCAGGTTTAATTTTTAAAGATAAATCATCACTCACATCAAAAGTCGCTAGTTTTGCATCAATATAAGCATCTACCATTTGCAAAAGATAAAAGCCAAATGTACTATATAAACTTAAATCTCTGTTGCGGCGGTAAAAATCTTTTGCGTTGTATATCTGATTATCAGATATACCCTCATACCGTATAAATTTAAATCTCTCTTCCTCAGGTAATGATTGATTGGCTTTTCTAAATTGGCTTTCGGTCAATAACTCTTTGTAAAACCGGTTGTTGAACTCGTAAACCAAGCCTAAACCAACAAAACCGCCATAAACTAAAGGTACTTTCCACCATTTGCCATTGCGGGCTTGTCCCCACCCGGGTAAAATAGCCGAGCGTAAAACTGCTCTCCGTGGGTTTTGAAGTTCGGTAGAATCTTTAAATAAAAAGCCTACTTCTTTACCAAAGTTCCTCGCTTTTTCTTTAAAACCGATCTCTTTGGCAGCGTCTTTTACAGTGGTGGTGTCTTTTTGCGGTGTGTTGGATAAAGTGTCTGTCTGTTGAGCATTTGCCTGCGTCATCACAAAAAATAAAACAAAAAAGACAGTGTACTTGAACATTACCAGTCTAAAAGTTCCAAAATACGAGTTAAATCATCGTCAGATAAAAACGGGATTTCAATACTTCCTTTGCCACCGCTCTGCACTTTCATTTTTATCCTACTAGAAAACTTAGATGATAAATCGTCCTGAATTTTTTGATATTGGAAAGAAATAGCTTCCGGTTTCTTGTCTTTGCCTTCTGGCTTTGTAATACCGTTTTTTAATTGACGAACCAGTTCTTCTACTTTTCGCACAGAAAGATCCTTATCTAAAATCTCCTGAAAAATAAAAAGCTGTGTATCAGAATTTGCCACATTAATCAAGGCTCTGGCGTGGCCCATAGAAATTCGGTTATCCCGGATAGCCGCCTGTATTGTTGGTGGTAATTTTAACAAACGCAGGTAATTGGTTACCGTTGATCTGTTTTTAGAAACCCGGTCGCCTAATTCTTCCTGGTTAATTTCGCACTCATCAATCATCCTTTGGAAACTTAAGGCAACCTCAATAGCATTTAAGTTTTCACGCTGGATGTTTTCAATCAACGCCATTTCCAACATCTGTTGGTCATCGGCAGTGCGGATGTAAGCGGGTATTTCTGTTATTCCGGCTAGTTTGGAAGCTCTTAACCTCCGCTCGCCAGAGATTAACTGGTAGCTGTTATGGCCCATCTGCCTAACCGTAATGGGCTGAATTAAGCCTTGAAGTTTAATGGATTCTGAAAGCTCTCTTAGAGCGGTTTCATCAAACTCAAACCTTGGTTGGTAAGGGTTTACTTCCACTTGGTTTACCCTAATGTGGCTTATTGCACCTAAAGCAGCCGATGGGTTGTCAGTTACTGATGAATTTCCGTTGGTATTTGTTTGATTTCTTTCTCGGCTAACATCCGGCGAATCGCTCAACAAAGCTCCTAAGCCTTTTCCTAGTCCAAATTTTCTCTCTTTACTCATCTTTTCAATGCCTGCTTTGGGTTAAGCTCTGGGTTTTCTATCGTTAAACCGTTTTTATGGATAACCTCGCGAGCTAAGTTAAGGTAATTGATTGCTCCCTTAGAATTAGCATCATGCATAATTACCGAGATACCAAAACTTGGTGCTTCGCTTAAACGGGTATTGCGGGCGATAATGGTGTTAAAAACTAAATCCTCAAAATGTGAACGAACTTCTTCAACCACTTGGTTTGATAAGCGCAAACGCACATCGTACATGGTTAATAAAATACCTTCAATCTGTAAGTTCGGGTTCAGCCTGTTTTGTACAATTTTTATGGTATTCAGCAATTTACCCAAACCTTCCAAGGCAAAA
>DASSWV010000366.1:0-7223 GCA_035704545.1 Pelobium sp. | reverse complement strand
ATCAGTAGTTAGTGGGTTTACCCTTACCCCAATTTTTTTGATTCTAGAGTTTTTTGAATCTTTTTCATCCTCAATGATATGCGCAAAACCAATTGATGTAGTGCCTAAATCAAGACCTAATATATTTTTCATGCTTTATTTTTTACTGATAAAAGTTGTTCTCATTCTAAATAGTTTTTAAGCAGATAAGAATGATAGGTTTAGTAGTCACTTATAAGGTCAGAAATAAAATTAAAAAGAAAAAATATTTCTTATTTATTGTTTGCTGTAATTTGAAATAGAAAATATTTTATATATTTGTTATGAAAGCAAATCACAATAAGGATTATTCCGTTGTGAAAACATTTAAGGCGGGGCAACTCGCCTTCTTTATTCTATAGTTTAGGATTGAGCTTAAAAATAGTTTGCTTGATTAACCTTCATTAGCTAGCAGAATGTTTTTCTCGTATTTGTAAAAAAAAAGTACACTAAGTCACTATTTTCCCCATAGAAAATCTTCCAATTTTCTCCTACACTGATCCCACATTCCTTCGAGAAAATGGGTGGTTTTCTCGAAGCGGTCTCGAAGAAGTCCCGAAGAAATCTAGGAAGATATGGCAAATCTCGGCAAAACCCGGAAAAAGTCGGCAATGATTGGCAATGCTAATTATTTTATAAATCGATGTTCTTTCTTTTAAAATACACATCTTTATTGTAGCGTATATAAGCCCTTAAGCAAGCCACTGTGCCATAGCAGACGGGTAGCCCGTTGCTTGGCATTTAAAATCGCTCTAATGCAATAAAAATGAATTTTACAGGTAAAAAACGGTCAATCAAAATTTTAAGTAGAAAACTCAATAAAAATGAGGCTATTTTATTATGTTTTTTACACTAAGCTATTTTAGGTAGCTAGAAAATATTTCAGTTGGGCGTTTTGAGTAACCCTATGCGTGTTTTAATTTAATGGATTTGCATTATTGCTTAAAGTTGGCATCTGATAATGGAATGGGTAGTAAATCACAGGATCCATAACCGATTAGGATTTATGTTGCATTACAACAAGAAGACTATAAATGGCGTAAAATGCGGTAATTAAAGAATTATGAAAATGCAAGTCGTTAAACGGAAAGTAGTTTACCCAATTGAATAGCCTTTGCTACAATATCAGCTTTTATCACTTTATTAAATCTAAAAAATTAGGTAGGTGCTAAAACCTGCAATTATTCTAGTGTATTTATAGATGGTCCAATTTCTAACAACTGTGATCTTATCCAATACCTCTTTTCGTCGTCCACTTTTGTTAATAACCTCCGGCTGATTAACGTTTTTATAATATTTCCGCATGTACTGTTAGATTTTAAATCTTGAGCAATGCTCCAATCAATTTGGGTATATTGATTTCTTCTGCAACATCTTACATGATATTTACTCACTGGTTTGTAACTTGTATCATCTGTAAAGTTTCAACAATTTGATTAAAACATTCAATAATATAAAGTTTTTGCTTTATATAAATGTAATTATTTACTTTGTCGAGAACCTTTTAAGCCAGATTATAAATGACCAATTCTAAAAGTTCTACAAAGTTCGCCTTTGTAATGATTACGTCGCTGTTCTTTTTATGGGGATTTGTTCACAATCTTGATCCGATTTTAATTCCTCATTTAAAAAAGGCATTTAGTTTAACAACCCTACAAGCGTCTTTGGTAGATTCTGCAGTGTTTATTGCATATTTTGTAATGGCGATCCCAGCCGGACTGCTCATGAAAAAACATGGTTATAAGGCAGGGATCATTGTTGGATTGTTGTTTTTTGCAATTGGTTCTTACCTTTTTATTCCTTCGGCAAATACCCAATCCTATGGCTTTTTCCTAGTAGCGTTATTTGTTATTGCCTGCGGGTTAACTATTTTAGAAACCGCGGCCAATCCTTTCGCTTCCTTATTGGGAGATCCGAAAACAGCAGTACAGCGTTTAAACTTAGCACAGTCGTTTAACGGCCTAGCTGCTACGGTTGCTCCGATTATTGGTGCTAAAATTATCTTAACAGAAGGTGTTCCGGAAACAATTTTACAAAGTATGGAACCCAGTGCAAGAGCAGTTGCCTTAGCCACAGAAGCTTCATCCGTAAAGATGCCGTATTTTATTTTAGGCTCTATCATTTTAATGGTTGCCATTATTTTTTGGTTTACCAAGCTTCCTCAGATTAAGGAAGAAGAACCGTCCTCTGGCGTAAGTATTTCTAGCGCATTAAAATACCTGCATTTAAGATGGGCAATTGCCGCCCAGTTTTTTTATGTAGGCGCTCAGGTTTGTGTATTCAGTTTTTTTATCCTTTATGCCACTAAATCAGCCGGAATTAGCGAAATGGAAGCGGCGACTTATGCCGGTTTTGGAGTGGGGATGGCTTTTATGATCGGCAGGTTTGTCGGCACTTTTTTTATGAAGTTTATAAAGCCCGTAAAACTATTGATGATTTATAGCCTGATATGTGTGGTATTGTCGGCGCTAGCCATTTTTGCAACGGGGCTGATTTCTGTTTATTTAGTAATTGGGATCGCATTTTTCATGTCCATTATGTTCCCCACTATATTTTCCTTAGGAATTAAAGATTTAGGAGGAGACACCAAGTTTGGCAGCAGTTTGATTATCATGTCGATTGTAGGTGGGGCAATTTTGCCTCCAGTCTTCGGTTACATCAGCGATCTGGCGCAGAATATACAAATGGGCTATATAGTCCCCTTAGCGTGTTTTGTGGTAATTTTTCTGTTCGGTTTCACTGGGCATAAAGTGGTAAAAGCATGAAAATGAAGAGATATGTTCTGAGCCTTGATTTAAAAGAAAATTTAGAGCTGATACAAGAGTATGATGCCTGGCACAGGAAAGTATGGCCAGAGGTTTTACAAAGTATTGAAGATTCTGGCATTGTGAAAATGGAAATCTTCCGATTTTATAATCGCCTTTGTATGGTGATGGAAACCACCGATGAATTTTCATTTGACACGAAAGGTAAAATGGATAAGGATAACCATAAAGTACAAGAGTGGGAGAAATTGATGTGGAACTATCAACAAAAAGTACCTGGCTCAAAACCTGGTGAAAAATGGGTTTTGATGGACAGCATTTTTGAATTTAAAAGTAACAAATAATATGTCAGCAAATCTGATTTTACAACTCGATAAAAAAGATAATGTATTAGTAGCGTTACAGGATTTAGTCCCTGGGATGGACATCGTTTTCGAAGGTTCTTCGGTAATTATTAAGGATACCGTTCCGGCAAAGCATAAAGTTTTCATCAATGATATGCAGGCCGGGGACGAGATTATTATGTACGGCGTGTTAGTTGGGAAAGTGCAGCATGCTGTAAAAAGCGGAGAACGGATGACCACCGAGAATACCCGACACGCCGCAGAGCCTTACGGTTACCGGAAAGTGGACTACCAGTGGCACCGGCCAGATGTTTCTAAGTTTATTGACCGCACTTTTAACGGTTATCATAGAAACGATGGAAGTGTGGGAACAGCTAATTACTGGCTTTTTATCCCCACTGTATTTTGCGAAAATCGAAATATGGATGTAATCAAAGAAGCTTTGCACCAAACTTTGGGCTATGCGGTAACAGATAAATACAAGCATTTTTCGGCACAACTGATTCAAAACCTAAAAGATGGAAAAAGCATTGATGAAATGGATTTTTCTCCTTCAAGAGAATCGCATCAAAACAGATATTTCAAAAATGTTGACGGGATTAAATTTTTGAACCATCAGGGAGGTTGTGGGGGCACAAGGCAGGATTCTGAAATGTTGGGCAAGCTGTTGGCTTCATATGCTAACCATCCAAACGTGGCGGGAGTTACGCTTTTAAGTTTGGGATGCCAGCATTTACAGGTTGGGAACTTCTTAGCAGACATTAAAAAATACCATCCAACTTTTGATAAGCCTATCTTGGTTTTCGAGCAACAGAAAACACAGAGCGAAGATGCTTTAATTAAAGATGCCATTAAGCAAACCATTGCGGGTTTGGTGGAAATTAATAAGATAGAAAGAAAACCAGCCTCTTTAACTCATTTAACAGTAGGTGTAAAATGCGGTGGAAGCGATGGTTTTAGTGGCATATCCGCAAATCCGGCGGTTGGTTACACCGCGGATTTACTGGTAACTTTAGGTGCTAAGGTCTTGTTGGCCGAGTTTCCGGAATTATGCGGAGCCGAACAGAATATGATAGACCGTTGCGAAAACAAAGAAATAGCAGAAAAGTTTATCCATTTAATGCGGACGTACGATGCTCAAGCACATGCAGTTGGTTCTGGATTTTTCATGAACCCCTCGCCAGGAAACATTAAGGATGGATTAATTACAGATGCCATTAAAAGTACTGGCGCTGCAAAAAAAGGAGGGACTTCTCCGGTAGTGGATGTGTTGGATTATACCGAACAGGCGGTAAAACCCGGGTTAAGTTTGGTTTGTACTCCCGGAAACGATGTGGAAGCAACCACTGGTAAGGCCGCAAGTGGTGCTAATTTAATTTTGTTTACAACCGGTTTGGGCACACCTACCGGAAACCCGGTTTGCCCGGTTATTAAAGTGGCTACAAATACAGAACTGGCAAAAAGAATGGCCGACATTATCGATATCGATACCGGAGCGATTATCAGGGGCGAAAAATCTATCCCAGAAATGGGGGAAGAAATACTGGAACTATGTATTAAGGTGGCAAGTGGAGAGTTCGTCCCCAAAGCGGTAGCCCTAAACCAGGATGATTTTATTCCGTGGAAAAGAGGCGTTAGTTTATAATCGAGGTTTAAAGCCCATATTGTTTCTTGCCTCAGCAAATTTATGACGCTTTTACCCGGCAATGTGATTTCTACAGGAACTCCGCATGGAATTGGTTTAGGTTTAATCCGCCAATTTATTTAAAAGCAGGCCATGAAGTTGAACTAGGAATTGATGGTTTGGGTGTAGCAAAGCAATCAGTTAAGGCTTATGCCAAGAATTAAGAAGTCACAGTTTTTCCGAGAATACAATATTTTATAATAAAGCGCTAACACTATCAATATAAACTAAAACAATGGATTTAAACTTAAAGGATAAAGTTATTTTAATAACCGGCGGTGCAAAAGGCATTGGTTTTGGAATAGCAGAAACTGTTGCAAAGGAAGGCGCAATTGCGGTAATTATCGGCAGAAAGCAAGCGGATAATCAAAAAGCTATTGATGTAATTGCTGAAACCGGTGGTAAAGCTTTTGGCATCGAGGCAGAATTAACCAGCCCAGAAGCATGCGAAAAAGCCGTAAAGAAAGCAATTGAGCAGTTCGGAAAAATTGATGGTCTGGTAAATAATGCAGGTTTAAACGATGGGGTAGGTTTAGAAAACGGGAATTATAAGGGTTTTGTGGAAAGCTTACATCGTAACCTTATCCATTACTATTTAATGGCGCATCATGCTTTGCCCGAGCTCATTAAATCTAAAGGGAATATCGTTAACATTTCTTCAAAAACAGGTGAAACTGGGCAAGGAAATACCTCTGCTTATGCCGCATCAAACGGTGGTAGAAATGCGTTGACCAGAGAATGGGCGGTTGAATTGCTGAAATACGGAATTAGGGTAAATGCCTTGGTTGTTGCCGAATGCTGGACACCTCAGTACGAAAACTGGATAAAAACGCTAAGTAACCCAGATGAGACTTTGGCTAAAATCACGGTCAACATCCCGTTAGAAAACCGGATGACCACCATACAGGAAATTGGAAATACCGTGGCGTTTTTGTTGAGCAATAAATCAAGCCATACCACTGGTCAAATTTTACATGTTGACGGTGGATACGTCCATTTAGACCGGGCTTTGGCTAATGCTTAAAGTTGGTTAAAGAGAAAAACTATATGAGTTGTTTCTGCTCAGTATAACTTATGTAAAGCGGCTCCACCTCTAAATGTCAGTCGTTATTTTAAATAGCCATTGCTATAAATTGCCTAAAGTGGAGTCGTTTCTTATTTGGTTTTTACTCCCACTTCATATTGTGAAATATTGCATATTTCACCATTGCTGCCAAAACACAAAAGCCTGCAATCGTTTGATTTGCAGGCTTTTGATAAAGTTTGATAGGAGTATCAGCGGAGAAGGTGGGATTCGAACCCACGATACCGTTGCCAGTATACCAGCTTTCCAGGCTGGCTCTTTCGACCACTCAGACACCTCTCCGTATTGACCATTAACCATTAACCATCGACCATTGACCATTGACCATTAACCATTGACCATTGACCATTGACCATTGACCATTGACCATTGACCATTTCAATCAATCGGGTTGCAAAAATAGAACTTTCCAGCTAATAATCACCATCAAAATAAAATTACATCAGCTTAATATTAGGATTGCTACTTTTGCCACATGAATACAAAATTTGAAGCTTATCTTTTTGACCTTAACGGAACCGTAATAGATGATATGCACTTCCACGCCAGAGCTTGGCATGAAATACTGACGAACGATTTAAAGTCAAAAATCACTTATGATGAAACGGTTTTACAGATGTACGGCAAAAATCAAGAATTATTGGAACGCGTTTTTGGTAAAGGACATTTTACACAGCAACAGATGGATGATTTTTCCATGGAGAAAGAGCAGAGGTACCAAGCAGCTTTTAAACCGCATATCAAATTAATCGATGGTTTAGGTGAGTTTTTAGAAAAAGCACATCGGGCGGGAATTAAAATGGCGATCGGTTCTGCGGCAATTCCGTTTAATATCGATTTTATTTTAGATAATTTGAACCTCAGAAAATATTTTCCGGTAGTAGTAAGTGCAAATGATGTGGTTTTAAGCAAGCCACATCCCGAAACTTTTACCAAAGGAGCCGATTTATTAGGCGTAGCTTATGATAAGTGTTTGGTTTTTGAAGACGCACCGAAAGGAGTGGAGGCCGCCAAAAATGCTGGGATGCAAGCGTTGGCAATTACTACTTTGCACACACCAGAAGAGTTCCATATTACTGATAATGTCATCAAATTTGTGAAAGATTATAAAGGTTTGGATTTGTTTTAGGATTTGGAAAAGCAAGGCCTGTGCTATTAATAACAGTAGTCCGGTGCTTTGCTAAACTCCTCGTTTCGCCAAAAAAGCTTCACTGCGGGGTACGCTGCCGCCCCGGTTTATTTAAGTTCGGTCTCCGCCGTTTATCCCGGAAGAGTAAATCCTTTGTTAATAAGAAATGTGCATCGATAAAACCATCGTATTTACAAAG
>DASSWV010000352.1:0-13758 GCA_035704545.1 Pelobium sp. | reverse complement strand
GGCTACGGAGTGGTAAAGGAATTAGTTGGGCATGGCGTAGGTAAAATGTTGCATGAAAAACCAGACATACCTAATTACGGAAAACGCGGTTCAGGAACTAAATTGACAGAAGGAATGGTTATCGCTATTGAACCAATGATTAATGCGGGCAGAGCTGGTGTTAAGTTTTGGGACGATGGGTGGACGGTTTCTACGGTTGATAAAAAGCCTTCTGCACATTTTGAGCATACAGTGGCAATAAAGAAAGGGAAAGCGGATGTTTTATCCACTTTTGACTACATCGAAGAAGTTTTAAATAAAAAATAGGATTTTAAATATTTTTACTTAATTTTGCGTCCCGCTTTGGGCGGTGCTAATACAGTAAAAATCAAAGAAATATGGCTAAACAATCCTCTATAGAACAAGACGGGATAATAAAAGAAGCGTTGTCAAATGCAATGTTTCGTGTTGAACTAGAGAACGGTCATGAGATTATCGCACACATTTCGGGTAAAATGAGGATGCATTACATCAAAATTTTACCAGGAGACCGTGTTAAATTGGAGATGTCTCCGTATGATCTTACAAAAGGTAGAATAACTTATAGGTATAAATAAAATGAAAGTTAGAGCATCCATTAAAAAGCGCAGTGTTGATTGCAAAATTATCCGCAGAAACGGAAAACTATATGTAATCAATAAAAAGAACCCTAAGTTCAAACAGCGTCAAGGTTAATTATTAAACTATCAACAAAATTAAATGGCAAGGATAGCAGGTATTGATTTACCAAAAAACAAAAGAGGAGAGATCGGCCTTACTTACATCTTCGGTATAGGAAGAAGCACAGCGCAATCTATTTTAGAGCAAGCTGGCATTAGCGTAGATAAAAAAGTTGAAGATTGGACCGATGAAGAATTAACAGCGATCCGTAACATTATCAATGAATCCATCAAAGTAGAAGGTCAACTTCGCTCTGAGGTTCAATTAAACATCAAACGTTTAATGGATATTGGTTGTTACAGAGGACTACGTCACAGGAAAGGTTTGCCACTACGTGGACAACGAACCAAAAACAACTCTCGTACCCGTAAAGGAAAGAGAAAAACTGTTGCGAACAAGAAAAAGGCTACTAAATAATAATTGATAGTAAAAAATGGCTAAGTCAAAAAAAGTTACTAAAAAGCGTTTAGTTGTTGTGGAGCCTGTTGGGCAAGCTCACATTAACGCTACCTTTAATAACATCATTATCACGCTAACCAATAATCAAGGACAAACAATTGCTTGGTCGTCCGCTGGAAAGCAAGGATTTAAAGGTTCTAAAAAGAACACTCCGTATGCGGCTTCACAAGCGGCAATTGATTGCGGAAAAGTTGCTCATGATTTGGGCTTACGTAAAGTTGAAGTTTTTGTTAAAGGTCCAGGATCTGGTCGCGAGTCGGCTATCCGTACTTTACAAAATTCAGGATTGGAAGTAACCACCATTAAGGATATTACTCCACTTCCACACAACGGATGTCGTCCACCAAAGAGAAGAAGAGTTTAATTAATTATTTTAAAGATAAGATTCACCCGATTGAAGTTGGGATGATACTTTAAAACACACAAAATGGCAAGATATACAGGTCCAAAATCCAAAATCGCCCGTAAATTCAGAGAACCAATTTTTGGTCCTGATAAGGCATTAGATAGAAAAAATTACCCTCCAGGACAGCATGGCGCTTCTAAAAGAAGAGGAAAGCAGTCTGAGTACGCAGTACAGTTATCAGAGAAACAAAAAGTAAAATACACTTACGGTGTATTGGAAAAACAATTCTCTAACCTTTTCAAAAAAGCATCAGCTAAAGAAGGTATTACAGGAACCAACTTATTACAATTGTTAGAAGCAAGATTAGACAATGCAGTATACCGTTTAGGTATTGCACCAACAAGATCTGGCGCTCGCCAATTGGTTTCCCACAGACATATTACCGTTAACGGTTCAGTAGTTAACATTCCATCTTATACATTAAAAGCTGGTGATGTTGTTGCAGTTAGAGAGAAATCTCAAACTCTAGAAACTATTACCACATCTGTTTCTGCTCGTACAATCAACAAATATGGTTGGTTAGAGTGGGATGCAAAAGCATTATCTGGTAGATTTATACAATACCCAGAACGTGAAAGTATTCCTGAAAACATTAAGGAAAACTTAATCGTCGAGTTGTACTCTAAATAATGATGAAAATTGATTGCTGGTTCTTGTGTAAACCAAGAATTAGCAATTTTTATTTATCCAAAAATTAACGATTAACATAAGGCAAATAAATGACAATTTTAGCATTTCAGAGACCCGATAAAGTGATTATGCAGAAATCAACAGATTTCGATGGTACGTTTGAATTTCGTCCGTTGGAACCTGGTTTTGGTGTTACAATAGGTAATTCACTTAGAAGAATATTGCTTTCTTCATTAGAAGGTTTTGCAATTACTTCTGTTCGTTTTTCAGGCGTTTCTCACGAATTCTCTACCATTAAAGGTGTAGCAGAAGATGTAGTAGATATCATTTTAAACTTAAAGCAAGTACGTTTTAAGAAAACCGGTGATTCTGGCGATACCGAAAAAATATTTGTGATCATTAACGGGCAAGAGTCTTTTAAAGCTGGCGATATCACCAAGTTCTCTAACAATTTTGAGGTTTTAAATCCTGATTTTGTGATTTGTAACATGGAAGATTCTGTGACTTTAGAAATAGAGTTGACCATCAACAAAGGCAGAGGATATGTTGCGGCAGAAGAGAACAAAAATGCTGATGCACCAGTAGGTGTGATTGCAATTGATTCGATCTACACGCCGATCAAAAATGTTAAATATACGATCGAAAACTTCAGGGTTGAGCAAAAGACAGATTACGAAAAATTGGTTTTAGACATCACTACTGATGGTTCAATTCATCCAGAAGAAGCACTAAAAGAAGCTGCGAAAATTTTAATCCAGCACTTTATGTTGTTCTCTGATGAAAATTTAGTATTAGAATCTCAAGCAAAAGAAGAAACTAAAGAAGTTGATGAGGAAGTTTTACATATGCGTAAAATCTTGAAAACTGAATTGGTTGATTTAGACCTTTCTGTAAGAGCATTAAATTGCTTAAAAGCCGCAGATATCAGATCATTAGCTGAATTGGTTTCTTATGATGTTGCTGATATGTTAAAGTTCAGAAACTTCGGTAAAAAATCTCTAACAGAGATTCAAGAATTAGTTAAATCAAAAGGTTTATCTTTTGGTATGAACTTGTCTAAATTTAAATTAGACGAAGAATAAAATCCTCTAAACCCCTAAAAAGGGACTTAGTTTTAAAAGTGTAAATGACGCATAATTCCCGGTTCGCCATGGTGGCTTGAACTGACGGTATGCGCAAATAAATAAATAATGAGACACGGAAAAAAATTTAATCATCTCGGTCGTAAAACAGCTCACAGAAAAGCGATGTTGGCTAACATGGCTTCATCTTTAATTGAACATAAACGTATTACCACTACTTTAGCTAAAGCTAAAGCATTAAGAGTTTATGTTGAGCCACTTATTACCAAGTCAAAAAACGACACTACACACTCTCGTCGTACAGTGTTTGCTTATTTACAAAATAAGGAAGTTGTTACCACACTATTCCGTGAGGTAGCAGAGAAAGTTGCTACTCGTCCAGGTGGGTACACTCGTATTGTTAAACTTGGAAATCGTTTAGGCGATAACGCTGAGATGGCATTAATTGAGTTGGTAGATTTTAACACTACTTATAACACAGAGGCTAAGACAGAGAAAAAATCAACTCGTAGAAGAGGTTCTAAAACTAAAAAAACTAACGCACCAGTTGTAGCGGCTGAGGAAGTTTCAGAGGTTAAGGCTGAAACCAAAGCGGAAGAAGCTCCAGCGAAAGAAGATAATAAGGATTCTAAAGAAGATAAATCTGCAGAATAATTAAAACTTAGTTAATAACTAAAAGCCTCCAGCATTAACTTGTTGGAGGTTTTTTTATGTTTATTCGGTAATTTTTTTAACTTATTATTGTTTCCGCTAAAATGATTTATTTATATATTAATATTTGTTTAAGTATTTATGGAACTAATTAGATTTTTAACGAAGTTAAGACGAATGACAACTTTGCTATGCTGTTATTTGCTGATTACCCCGTTAATTACAAATGCGTTTCAAAATGAGAACAAGGTTGATTCAGTTAAACTAGAAGCCGTACTAACAACGTTAAAAGGGATCAGTCCAAATAATGTTGATAGTATTGTCAACTACACTGATCAACAAATACAATATTTTAAAGCAGCTAATCAAGATGTTGCTTTACGTAAGCTTATGCAAACGGCAGGGTTTGTGCTTTCTAAATATAGTTATTATGGCCTTTCCGAAAAGTATTACCTTGAAGCCGTTTCAATTGCAAAAAAGAGTAACAACAAGTTTGCCCAAGTGGATATCACAAATTCGTTAGGCGTTTTGGCGGGTAAAATGGGTGATTTTGTAAGGGCAGAAGCACTATTTTTACAAGCCTTACTCCTTGCTAAAAAAGGAAATTATCATGAGGGTATCGCAGCATCTTATTTCAAGTTATCCACGGTAAGAATTAGACAAGAGAGAATTGACGAAGCCTTTGATTTTTGCTTAAAGGCCGATTCTGTTAACAAGATAAACAATACTCATTTTTTTGAGATTGATTTGTTAAATAATAAGGCAATAGTTTATGCCATCCGAGGAGATTTAGAAAAGGCGTTAGAATTATTTAGAAAGGGATATAGCGTTGCTTTAAATGATAAAAATGAAACATATCAAATTTCAGCGTTACAAAATATAGGCTTGGTTTATAAAGATAAGGGTGATTTTGATAAGGCCCTCAGCTATCTTCACAAAGGTTTGGAACTGGCTAACAAAAGTGGTTTAATTTCCGAAGGATTAAGAGTAGCAGTAAATATTCCTGTTGTATTGGTTGCGAAAAAGCAGTATAACCAAGCTGTTGTAAAACTGAAAGAAATATTAATTAAAGCGAAGGAACAAAAGCTCGATGATTTAGTGCTAGAAGTTTACCGTAACCTAGTTGATATTGCCAAAACACAAGATAATTACAAAGAGGCATTCGGCTATTTTACTGAATATTCACAATTAAAGGATAAGCAGATTAATGAGCAAAAGCAGAGGGCGTTACAAGAGGCTTCTGTTAGTTTAGGCTTATATCGGGCAAACCAGGAGCTGGTTGAAATGGATAATTTGCTTTTCCAGAAGAATAGGGAGCGCAACATTATATTCGGTATTTTATTATTTGTAGCGATTTTAATGGGGTTTCTGGTTTTTATATTATTTCGACTAAGGAAAATGAACTTAAGACTAAATGTTCAAAAGACGCTTTTGACCGAAAGTAATAACATCAAAAACAAGTTATTCTCCATTATTGGGCATGATCTCCGCGGTCACCAGGGCACTACCTTAGGTATTTTGAATTTAATTAGAGATGGTGACCTTAGCCAAGAAGAAACTCAACTGTATTTAAATATGATGATCAAACAATCTCAATCTGCCTTAACTACGCTTGAGGATTTGTTACTCTGGGGCAGAGCACATATTAAAGGAGATGGACACCTGCAATCTGAATTGGAGATTTCAAAATACATACAAGGTGCTTTTGATCTTAACTCAGAAGCCATTCACGAAAAAAAACTGAATGTAAAAGCTGTTGATCTCGAAAACACAAAGGTAATTGCCAACAGCAATCATTTCTCTTTTATTATCAGAAACTTAATAGCTAACGCAATAAAGTTTACACCAAATGAAGGTAGAATAAGTGTTTACAGTAGGACTTACAATGAACGATTGTTGAAAATTTGCGTAGCAGATACCGGTCAAGGGCTTTCAAATGATGAATTGGAATCTATTTTTTCTCCAGAAATAGTGAGTAAAAGGGGAACAAATAACGAGAGAGGTACAGGGTTGGGCTTAATTCTTTGTAAGGAGTTTGTGGAAGCTAACGGCGGTAAAATTTGGGCAGAGCAAAATCCGGAACAAGGAACGATCGTTTGTTTTACTTGTTTGAGCGCCTAGGAACAGTGACTGCAATTAATAATGTTCGGGTTAATGTCTTATTTAATATGGAAAAAATTAAGTCCGATGGCGAGCGTAGGAACGTTGCCATACCATTAATATTGTTGATCTCCTTAGTGATGTTGATCTTTATAATCCGCTGACCGAAATTATACCCAGAAATACTGATAAGGAATTACCATTTACGTTTTAATTTAGCAATTGAGTTTTAACTAATATTAAAAAATAAAAATTGACTTATGAAAAAGGTATTAATGTTACTATGTGCTTGCATTGCAATGTTTGGATGTAAAAAAGACAGCGACCCAGAGGTGGAGACTAGTCTTGCACAATCTGGAAAGGTAGTTTGTGAGATCGATGGAAAAGCCTACGCACATAACGGGTCTGGATATGTATTAGGCGACAATTTCTCTTTCGTGAAAGCAGAAAATGGGAGTGAACAATTGTCAATTGATTTCTACGGAATGCGTGAAGGAGATTATCAAATCACGGGGAATGATGCGAAAACAGCAGGAAATGCAAAAATATATTTCTTCGCGGATAACACCTCCAAGATCACTTACGTTTCAAAATCGGGTAGTTTTAAAGTAACAAAGTACCAATTGACAGGTGGTTTTAAAGTATCCGGAACGTTTTCTGCAACTATGGAGAAGTTCAACGATAAAACCCCTACCGGAGAAACTATTGAGATTAAGAATGGGAGTTTTACTGATATTGTGCTGTTTGAAGGCCGATAAAAAAACGAGTTCTGCGTTATTTAAGCAGAACTCGTTTTATAAATTTCAAATAGTAAACTAAACTAACACATCAAATTCATACTCCTCAATCGGCGGACAGCTACAAATCAAAGTCCTATCACCAAAAGTTTCATTCACTCTGCCAATAGAAGGCCAAAATTTGTTTAAAGCAACATAAGGCAACGGGAAAGCTGCTTTTTGGCGGGTGTAAGGTTTGTTCCAATCGTTACCAGTGATTACGGCTACAGTATGTGGTGCATTTTTCAAGGGGTTGTCAATTTTATCTAACAAGCCAGACTCAACATCAGCAATTTCATTTCTTATCGCAATCATTGCGTCGCAGAAACGATCCAATTCATGTTTAGGTTCTGATTCTGTTGGCTCCACCATTAAAGTTCCTGCAACTGGGAATGAAACCGTTGGCGCATGAAATCCGTAATCCATCAATCGCTTTGCGATATCAGAAACTTCAATCCCGAAATTCTTAAAACTGCGGCAGTCTAAAATCATCTCGTGAGCACAATGTCCGTTTGCTCCGGAGTATAAAATAGGATAATGCGATTCTAGTTTCGCCTTGATATAATTTGCATTGAGGATGGCGTATTTGGTAGCATTGGTTAATCCTTTAGGGCCCATCATTGCGATATAAGCGTGAGAGATTAAAAGGATTGATGCCGAGCCCCAAGGTGCTGCAGAAACCGCGGAAATAGATTTTTCGTTCCCTATGTCAACTACAGAATGCCCCGGTAAATAAGGGACAAGGTGTTTTGCCACACCAATAGGGCCCATGCCTGGTCCACCACCACCGTGTGGAATACAGAAAGTTTTGTGCAAATTTAAATGGCAAACATCAGCACCAATATTAGCTGGAGAAGTTAAGCCAACCTGTGCATTCATATTTGCACCGTCCATATAAACTTGTCCGCCATGTTGATGGATGATCTCACATATCTCGATAATTGATTCTTCAAAAACGCCGTGAGTGGAAGGGTAAGTTACCATCAAACAGCTTAAATCAGCAGAATGTTCTTCCGCCTTAGCTTTTAAATCGGCAACATCAATGTTTCCTTTTTCATCGCATTTGGTCACTATAATTTTCATCCCGGCCATAGCCGCAGAAGCTGGGTTTGTACCGTGTGCGGATGATGGGATTAACGCGATATTTCTATTGAAATCTCCTCTATCTTGATGATAAGCTCTGATGACCATCAACCCGGCATATTCGCCTTGTGCGCCAGCATTTGGTTGTAAACTCATGGCTGCAAAGCCAGTAATTTCACTTAACCAGTCGTTCAGCTCGGCCATAATTTGCATGTAACCACCAGTTTGGTCAATCGGTGCAAATGGATGCAAAGCACCAAACTCTGGCCAAGTGATCGGCACCATTTCGGTAGTAGCATTCAGTTTCATGGTGCATGAACCCAAGGCAATCATAGAGTGACAAAGCGATAAATCTTTTGCTTCTAAAGATTTGATATAGCGCAACATTTCATGTTCCGAATGGTGCTTGTTAAAAACCGGATGCGTTAAAAAAGCAGAGGTACGCTGTAATTCTTCTGGAATAGTGCTTTCCACGTTTTCCGCCAGGGCATCTAAATCAATATCGTTTAAGCTCTTTGCTTTTACTTTCCCAAAGACTTTAATAATGGGCTCTAAATCATATAAACGTGTGGTCTCATCCAAAGAAATGGTAATGAACTCGCCATCGTAATTTAAGTTGAATTGGTTGTTTAAAGATTCTGAATGGATTGGATTGGTTAAATCGCCAACAGCAAATTTTAAGGTGTCAAAATAATTTTTGTTCAATTGCTTATAGCCAAATTCTGCCAAAGCGTTACTTAACAAAACTGTAAGCCCGTGAATTCTTTCTGCAATAGCTTTAATTCCTTTTGGTCCGTGGTATGTGGCGTACATTCCAGCCATAATCGCCAACAAAGCCTGTGCAGTACAAATATTTGAAGTTGCCTTATCTCTGCGGATATGCTGCTCCCTAGTTTGCAGCGCCATACGCAAGGCATAATTTTCATGCTTGTCTATGGTCACTCCAATGATTCTGCCAGGCATACTGCGTTTGTATTCTTCCTTTGTAGCAAAATAAGCAGCGTGTGGACCACCAAATCCCATCGGGATTCCAAAACGTTGTGTTGTACCGACAACAATATCAGCACCCCATTCTCCCGGAGGAGTCAACATCGCCAAGCTCATTAAATCTGCAACAACCGTAAGTTTGATGTTTTTCTGGTGTGCCGCATCGGCGAAAGCCTTATAATTATAAACCTGACCATGCTTGGCTGGGTATTGCACCAAAGCGCCAAACAAATCATCGGTTAATTCTGCAGTTTGGTGATTGCCAATTACCAGTTTGATCCCATAAGGTTGCGCTCTTGTTCTTAAAACGTCAATGGTTTGTGGAAAAACTTCTTCTGAAACAAAATAAGATTTAGCCTCCGGTTTTTTACGTAAACTGTATTGCATAAACATCGCTTCTGCTGCCGCCGTTGCTTCATCTAAAAGCGAAGCATTGGCAATTTGCATCCCGGTTAAATCCAAAACCATGGTTTGGAAGTTCAACAAAGCCTGTAAACGTCCTTGCGAGATTTCTGCCTGATAGGGCGTGTATTGCGTATACCATCCCGGGTTTTCCAAAACATTCCTTTGGATTACCGCCGGTACAATTACATCATAATAGCCCTGCCCAATGTAGCTTTTGTAAACCTTGTTTTTTGAAGCAGTAATACGCAGTTTGTTCAAATATTCGTACTCACTTTTAGCAGCAGGTAAATTCATCGGTTTTTTTAACCTGATGTTTTTTGGCACCGTTTGGTCTATCAAATCCTCCAAATTATCCACTCCAACAGTTTTTAGCATCGCTTTTGTATCCTGCTCATTGGGTGCAATATGTCGGGTTTCAAATTGTTCTTTGTACGCTACATTCAACTTCATTTTTGGGAGGGTGTTATTTGTGATTTTAAAACGTATTTAAACATCATTAATCAATGTTCAATGGATGCGCAAAAGTATAAAAATTTATGCTTTTGTTAATCAGTGCAATCACCCTAAAATTGTAAAGTTTTAAACAGTAGACATGTATTGTTGAGAAGATTTGATGAATGGAAACGAGGCTTTAAATACGTTATATTTAGAAAGGAATTCCATTGGTTGTAAATAAAAATTTGGCGACAAAAGTAATTGGTGTTTTTCGTTGGGCGTAACCCGCCAGCCGGCGGGTCGGGCTTTACATTCATACTACACCAGCATTAGCCACAAGGCCGGTATCCATTTCAATCCGTTACGCAAACCCTTTATTGTGGCTCAACATTTGGGTAAAAAGCCTGGTTAAATTCTTATTTCAACTGATATAAATACCGCTGAATAGTATTTTCTAAACCCAGATATAAAGCATCACAAATTAAGGCATGGCCAATACTTACTTCCAATAACGCCGGGATGTTTTCTGCGAAATATTTTAAGTTGTCTAGATCCAAATCATGACCGGCGTTGATACCAATTCCCAATTCATTTGCTTTTTTTGCGGCGATGATATACGGAGCAATAGCTTTTTCTTTATCAGCATGATAACCGCTTGCATAGGCTTCGGTGTAAAGCTCAATTCTATCTGTTCCCGTAGTTTTGGATGCTTCTACCATTTCGGGATTTGGATCCACAAAAATAGAAACGCGAATTCCGGCTTGTTTAAAAACGCCAATAATATCTTGTAAATAATTTTGGTTTTTGATGGTATCCCAACCGTGGTTGCTGGTAATTTGCCCCAGTGCATCAGGGACTAAAGTTACTTGTGCGGGTCTGTTGGCCAACACCAAATCCACAAATTTTTGTTCTTGGCAGTTACCTTCAATGTTAAATTCTGTAGCAATTTTAGCTTTTAAATCAAAAGTGTCTTGGTAACGGATATGTCTTTCATCGGGGCGGGGATGGACTGTAATTCCTTGCGCACCGAATCGTTCGCAATCTAAAGCAGTTTTAACTAAATTGGGGTTGTTACCGCCACGAGAGTTTCTTAAAGTGGCAATTTTATTGATATTTACGGAAAGTTTACAAGCTGACATTTAGCAAATTTAATAATGTTGATTTTAATAATTTGATTTATTTAACCATCATCTCTAATAACTCGTCCACGTATTTACGTTCATTGGCCAAACGCGGTACTTTGTGTTGCCCTCCCAATTTACCTTTTGCTTTTAACCAGTTGTAGAACAAATTATTGGGCGCTATGTGGACTTTAGGGCGACGCAATGCCATATCCTTAAAACGCTTGGCATCGTAATCCGAATTTACTTCACGGAGTGTATTGTCTAAAATATCTATAAAACGCTCAAATTCTTTTGGTTTTTTCTCAAACTCAATGATCCATTCATGCGCTCCCAGTTCATCACCACAGAAGTAAATAGGGCAGGCTGTGTAATCTTTTATTTGTGCATCTGTTTCTGCACAAGCTTTGTTTAAAGCCTTTTCCGCATTGTCAATGATTACCTCTTCTCCAAAAGCATTGATAAAATGTTTGGTACGGCCAGTAATTTTAAGTCGGTATGGGTTTTTGGTGGTAAAAGCTACAGTGTCGCCAATCATATACCGCCATAAGCCGGCATTAGTGCTAATCACCATCGCATAGTTTTTCCCCAGCTCTACTTCTGATAGGGAAACTGTATCTGGAAATTCTTTATCTACTTCTTCCATCGGGATGAATTCGTAGAAGATTCCGTAATCCAGCATCAGCAATAAATCAGAAGAATCACTTTGATCTTGAATCCCGAAAAACCCTTCAGAAGCATTATAGGTTTCCAGATAATACATATTTGGGTTGTCAATCAAACGCTTGAACTGCTCCCGATAGGGCTCAAAGTTTACAGCGCCATGTACGTAAAGCTCCAAATGTGGCCAAACTTCCATCAGGTTGCTTTTGCCGGTGATTTCTAAAATTCGCTTGGCTAAAACGATGGTCCAGGTTGGTACACCTGCAATATTGGTTACATTTTCACCAATGGTAGCATGTGCCATTTTCTCGATTTTTTCCTCGTAATTATCCATCAAAGCGATGGACATATCGGGCGTACGCAACATTTCTGCCCAGAAAGGAAGGTTTTTGATGATTACCGCAGATAAATCTCCGTAATAAGAATGTGGATTGAGCTGATTGATTTGATGGCTGCCGCCCAAAACCAGGCTTTTACCGGTAAACATTTTGGCATCGGGGCGATTGTTGCAGTATATCGCCAACATGTCTTTTCCGCCACGAAAATGGCAATCTTCTAAGGATTCCTCACTTACCGGGATAAATTTGCTTCGATCGCTGGTGGTGCCAGAAGATTTTGCAAACCATTTAATTTCCGATGGCCAAAGCACATTTTGCTCGCCATTCAACATTTTTTCGATGTAAGGTTTAAGCGTGTCGTAATTTTGTACAGGTATACGTTCTTTAAATTGGTTGATGTTTTCTATAGAACGGTAATCATGTTCTTTTCCCCATTGGGTGGCCACAGCATCATTTATTAAGCTTTCAAACCATTCTTTCTGTACCTCATCTGGATACTTCATAAACAGTTCAATCTGATGCATTCGCTTTTTAATATACCAGTTTAAGAAAGAGTTTACTATTGTCATGTTTAGTTGGTCAGGTTGTTGGTTTGTTCGTTGGTTAGGATTTGCATGGTGTTTTAGTTGAATTGGTTAAAATAGCTCATTAGAGTTGCGTGGTAGATTATATGTTTAAAACGTTTTATAAGCCTAACCCGCCAACAACCTAGCAAACTAACCACCTAAATCTAAAACTTCTTAATCTTCAACTCAAAATTCTGTCCCAGGTAAAACTTCCTTGCCATTTCGTTATCTGCAATTTCTTGTGGCGTACCAGCTAACATCAAGTTTCCTTCTGCTAGTAAATAAGCTCTATCCGTGATAGAAAGCGTCTCGTTCACATTATGGTCGGTAATTAAAATTCCGATATTTCGGTGTTTTAATCTGGCAACAATCATTTGAATTTCTTCTACCGCGATTGGGTCAACTCCCGCAAAAGGCTCATCTAACAAAATAAATTTTGGATCGGCAGCTAAAGCCCTCGCGATTTCGGTTCTACGTCTCTCTCCTCCCGAAAGTAAGTCGCCACGGTTCTTGCGGACTTTATGTAAGCTAAACTCATCAATCAAAGTCTCCAGTTTATCTGTTTGTTCTTCTTTTGACATGCCGGACATTTCTAGCACTGCCAAAATATTGTCTTCTACGCTTAGCTTTCTAAAAACAGAAGCCTCTTGTGCTAAATAGCCTATACCTTTTTGCGCTCGCCTGTACATAGGATCGCCGGTAATGTCCTCATTCTCCAAAAAAACTTTTCCCTCGTTTGGGCGAATCAAACCCACAATCATGTAAAAGGAAGTGGTTTTTCCAGCTCCGTTAGGACCCAATAAACCAACAATTTCTCCCTGACCAACATGGAAGGAAACATTGTTTACCACCACCCTCTGTTTATACTTTTTAATCAGGTTTTCTGCTCTTAATATCATTTTTTAATACGTTCTAATCCCTTTAATATTTAGCTGGATGTTTTTGCGGTCTTTCCATACGTTTTGTTCAATGGTGTAACAAACATCAAACGGTTTGCCCATGTTAATTTGCTCCAAATAATCGCCACAGCCAAAAGCAATACAATCAAACAAAGGACTGTCCTTTTGTCTAATAGTCATTTTTAAATGGTTGTTGCCCACCACACTGCCGTACCGGTACGAAGATACATTTCTGCTTAAAAAAATGGGTGCCATATTTTGCGGTCCAAATGGTGCAAATTGGTTTAATATCCTAAAAAATTTTGCGTCAATTTCACTCAATGATACCTCGTCTTCTATGTCAATCCCTTGGGTCAATAAATTATCAGTGATGGAGGCACAAACAACTTCCTCAAACCGCTGACTAAAAGCTTCTACGTTTTCCACCTTCATGGTTAAACCGGCCGCATATTTATGTC
>DASSWV010000293.1:0-3876 GCA_035704545.1 Pelobium sp. | reverse complement strand
AATGCTCTTTGGTTAAGCTCAGCCCAGGGAATTATCAAGTACAGCGCCGAAAAAGATGTGTTAGAAATATATGATCTTAGTGACGGACTACCAGCAAATGAATTCTTACGTACTTCAAAGCTTTACTCATCTAGCGGTAGGGTCTATTTTGGAGGAGCTTCCGGTGCAACCACTTTTAATCCTGATAAACTAAAAACTGTAAATACTGTTCCGCCAAATGTGATCATTACTGGCTTTAAACTATTTGACAAACCTGTAGAAGTAGGTGATAGCACTGGGATTTTAAAGTATTCGATTGAAACTACTGAAAAAATCAGTTTAGATTACAATCAGAATATTTTAACCATCAACTTTTCAATGCCAAATTTTATTAAAAACGGTAAAAACAGCTATTACTACCGTTTAATTGGTTTAGAGAAAGATTGGACTCAAACATCTAAAACATCCGTTTCATATACCATACAACAAGGTGGCGATTATCGTTTTGAAGTTAAAGGGGTAAACGAAAATGGAGTTCCAACAGAGGAAGTAACCTATTTAGAAATAAAAGTAGCCAGCGCTCCCTGGAAAACTTGGTGGGCTTACACTATTTATGGTTTAGCCATATTTGGTGCATTTGGCATTTTTGTTTATTTTTTTAGATCTAAGCTGGTTTTACAGCACAAGTTAGAACTCGAAAAGCGTGAATCTTCTAATCAGGAAGAATTAAACAGGCATAAACTCCAGTTCTTTACCAACGTTTCTCATGAGTTTAGAACACCGCTCACTTTAATATCGGGCCCATTACAAAAGCTTTTGGAAGATTATAAAGGACCTCACAAACTTTTTAAGCAATTATTGGTCATCAAAAAAAACACAGATCAACTTAATAAATTGATCAATGAGTTACTTGATTTCAGGAAATTTGAGGACAGCCAAATGAAATTGCGTGTGGCTGAAAGCAATATTGTTGAGTTTTTAAGGGAAATTTTTCTTTCATTTTCTTTACAGGCTAAAATGCAGGAGTACACTTATACTTTTGAGACCGATGAGGAGAGTATATTAGCTTATTTTGATTCAGAAAAGCTGGAGAAGGTATTTTATAATTTACTGTCTAACGCATTTAAACACACCCCAAAGGGAGGAGAAATTTGTTTGAAAATCCAAAAAGACGATAATAACTTAAATATTGTTGTTAAAGATAGCGGTGATGGTATGGAAGCCTCAGAACTCAATAAAATATTCAATCAGTTTTATGAGATACAAGGACAAAGAAATTACGGGCAGTTTAAATATTCCTCGGGTATAGGTTTGGCCATTGTAAAAAGTATTGTTGAGTTACATAAAGGAAAAGTAAGTGTAGTTAGTGAAGAGGGTAAAGGAAGTGAATTTTCAGTGACTTTGCCTTTAGCTAAAAAACATTTTGCCGAAGATGAGATTGTAAAAGAGTTTAAAGACGGAGATATGTCTCATTATGTTACAGAGCAGGTCAAAGTAGAAGATTACATCCCCGATTTTTCCAATATTGCGGAGATAAAAGATGAGGATAAAAAATGTATTCTAGTGGTAGAAGATAACGTAGGGATAGCAAGTTTTATTAAAGATGTACTTTCGGATTATTACAACGTTGATGTGGCAGAAAATGGCCTTATCGGCTACCAGATGGCTATCACTAAACATCCAAATCTAATTATAAGCGATATGATGATGCCCGAAATGGATGGTCTAGAACTTTGTGCTAAACTTAAAGCTGATATCAGAACTAGTCATATCCCTTTTGTGTTATTATCTGCCCGAACTTCTTTGGTGCACAAATATGATGGACTGGAGTCGGGTGCGGATGATTATCTTTTTAAACCGTTTCAGGTCAAAGAGCTTTTGTTGAAATGCAAAAACATCATCAATACACACAACAGATTGAAAGAGAAATTTGTGAACTCTAATATTTTTCATCCAGCAGATTTGCCGGTAAACTCCATAGATGAAACAATGATGAACAAAGCTTTTCAGCTTGTAAAAGATAACATTTCTAACGAATTTTTTGGGGTGGACGAATTCAGTAGCGGTTTAGGCGTGAGCAGATCTTTATTATTTACTAAAATTAAGGCTTGGACCAATCAAACACCCAACGATTTTATTTTGAGTATCCGAATTAAACAAGCCGCAATTATGATTGAACTAGGAAGTTATAATATTGCAGAAGTTGGTTATAAAGTTGGCTTTAAAGATCCTAGTTATTTCTCCAAAATTTTTAAAAAGCATTTGAATGTAACGCCTAAAGTTTATTCTGAAAGGTTTAAAAACAGTTATAATACTATGGATGAGTAAGCTTAAAAAAAAAAGACTCGCTCGGTAAAGAGTGCATCCTTTTGATAATTTTTTTTAATTATAATATCAACATTAAATCATAAAACGTTACTAAACATAGTGAACTGAGTATCTTTGCATGCTACTTCAAGTTTATCAAATAAGTAGCCGTACCAGAGCTTTCATTTGTTTTTTGAGTTAACATCAGCCTCCAAATATCTTTGCCATCCCAATTGCTTACTATTCCGGGGTCTTCTTGTTTGTTTAAAATCAATTTTTCTTTTGTAGCTACCCAATCCGTGGCGTTGTACTGTAAAACAACGGTTTGTTTGTTAGGCAACTCAAAAACAATACGACCTGGCTTATCAATTTGAGTGTTGCAAGTAGTCATAAATACTTGATCAATGGTGTTTTTTGTTTTTGGCAGTTGGTAAGTATCTATAATTTGTAAAACGCCTTTTTTATCAAGTTCAATTTTTCTTTTCCAAGAATTTACAACAGAATCTGGATAAGCCGAAGAAATATCCATACTTAGCGAAGTTGCGTTTTTACTGTTTTGGTATTTTACTTCGGTTGCTTCGGCCGCCCTGCCCGAGTTTTGCTGGGCTCCATTGATAATCGGTAAATTATGAAAGCCCGAGCTGTTATTCCATATTTTATAGCGGTCTTTAGAAAATGTTTTAGCAGTATAAGTTCCTATGCCAACATCTATGATAACCGGGTAGCCTGCAGCATAAACAATAAAATCGCCAACATCATTGTGGTTATGGCTTTCTGCATTATGTCCGCCGTGAGATGCCACAAACAAACCCTTACTTCTTGCAGACATCAACTGTATGCTAGGAAACCAAATATCGCCAACTTTTGGCAGTTCTGATGGGTAAGCATCACACTCATTTTTGGCTAAGATGTTAAATAATTTTCTTGAACGGTTGCTTCCCCTAATATTTAGGGCTTCAGGTTTTTTACGATGAAAAGCCCAGCTTCCAAACGCCATCATTTTTTCGTTACCAACAGATTTGCCATATCTAAAAATGGCTAGCCCATCCGGATTAAGTTGTGGAGAAGCATCAGCAACGTTAATAAAATAATTATCGCTAATATGCATTTTGTAAATGTAGGATGCCATTCCTTGCACTATAGGTTCTTTGTAAATAGACACCTTTCCATTTGTTGCTGATTCCAGCAAGTCAAGTACATCAAACGTACAACCAACAGCATGAAACCAATAACTTGGACCTTCATTAACCGCACCGTCTTCGCCCAGGTTATTGATATATTTATCTGTGTTTTTCATCGCAAAATAAACCAGTTCAGAACGCTTTTTCTCGTCCTTTTCTAAAATCAAGCTTGCGGTAATGCAATTAGACATAATCCAAGGAACCCAGTTGTTAACATCTGGTTTTTTTAGCCAGTTGTATTTTGCAATCATAATAGGGTCAAGTATTCTTCTTTTTACTTCATAAGTAATCCTTGGTCTTAACAGTTTAGAGGTAGTATCGAGCGCATTACCTACAAAATAATCTGTCCAAGCTAAAACAGAAGCAGTTTCAGCCGCAAATAAATCAACAACAGGGTCTTCTACATCCG
>DASSWV010000254.1:0-5259 GCA_035704545.1 Pelobium sp. | reverse complement strand
ACCTATTACTTCTATCGTTAAAAATAGATGTAATTCTTTCGCTTTGTAATTTACCTTTTGAAGCAGAAAGAAGATAACGTTTTACTTTTGGCCCACCGTTTTCATCATATCCAATTACTCTGTTTAAGCCATTATCCTGAGTCCCTAGCCAAATTACACCAGTATTATCTTTAACAATAGTGGTTATTTTGTTACTACTTAAACTTGTTTCAAGCGTTGATGTTGTAAATCGATTGATTTTATCAGTAGGTTTTAACCCATCAATAATATATAATCCATCATTAGAGCCTATCCAAAGTTTATTTTTATTTTGATAAACCTTGTTTACCCTAAGATTAACCTCATTTATAGTTGGTAGCTTTACTTTAACAAAGGTTTTTCCATCTGCGGCGTATTCTAAACCTCTATCTTTTGTGCCTATCCATAGGGCATTATTGCTGTCTTTTAAAATAGAAACAATATGTGTGTTTAATAAACTATTAGGGTTGTTACTTTGGTAGGTGATATTATTAAACTGTTTTTTTTGCGGATTAATTCTGTGTATCCCACCTTCTGTACCGAACCATATTACCCCCGATTTATCCTGCTCAATACTTAAAATAACTTTATTGATATAGTTTAAATTATCAGAAGTTGAAAAAACGTAGCGAGTAAAAGTTTGAGCGCTTATGTTAAATTTATTTAACCCTCCGCCCCATGTACCTACCCATAATGCCCCCGATTTATCAAGCAGAACCCGATAAGTGTTATTATTGCTTAAACTATTTATGTCATTTGGCTGGTTTAAAAATTGTTTAAAAGTTTTATCTACATAGTTATAAGCAAACAAACCTCTGTTCCATGTACCAACATAAAGCGTGTTTGTGGATTTATGTAAAGCTAAGGAAGTTAAAGTGATGGTTTTATAATTGAATTTTATTTCCTCAATAAGTTTATTTGTTTTATCATAGTGTCTTAAACTTATTGTTGTGGCTGCCCAAATTCCACCTTTTTCATCAGATATGATGCTGTTAACCACGCCTCGATCAATAAATTCAAACTTTTGGTTTTGATGATCTAGACAATAAAACCCTTTTGAAGAGCCTACATAAACATCTCCATTTTTAGCTTCAAAAACCGAAAATATATCTACAACACCACCTACATAAGGTATTGGATAACTTGTAACGCTGTCATTTAAAAAACTGTATTTGTTTAGGCCGCCTGTTTTAGTTCCAATCCAAAGAAAATTTTTACCAGCAAACATGGCTTCAACTGCTTGGCTGGATAGGTTATTGGTAGAACTCGGGTGATTTCTTAATAGCTTAATATTATACCCATCATATTTGTTTAAGCCTCCTCTAGTTCCAAACCATAAAAACCCATATTTATCCTGTTTAATGCTAGTCACTTCATTGTTTACTAGGCCATCATCAATAGATAAATAAGTATTGATATTTTCTTGAGCAAAAACATTAAAAGAAAAAAATATAATAAAACAGTATAAAAAAAAGCAAGAATGTAAGTTCTTTAACACCATTGTCAATAACAATAAATTCGATTTAAAATTTAGATTTTATATGAGCTACAAGGCGCAGCTTTAGTTAGTTTATTTAACATTAAATATAGTTATAAACTTTAAATCATTGAAATATTTAGGGAGTTCTTTTTCTTCTTTAAATCATGATCAATAAAAGAAAGGAGGCTATTAGTGCAATGTAAATTGCGTATTCATACCTATCTAATTTCATAGTATTTATAAAATTTAAATTATGCCTAAGCAGCAATAACAGCTTCTTGTAATTTTTAACATTACCCATTTTAGCCAAAATTAAAACTAGATACATCTACTTAATAAAAAGTGTCTAAATAATTCAAAATGGGGTAATAAATCTTTCAAATCAGCATCCGCTTAAAAAATTGGTTTAAAAACCCCCTTAGTTTGAAATATTTTAACCTACCACTGTTAAATCTTATACAGAAATTCATCTTTTATAAATCAATAGACTAAATTATGAAATCATACTATCGTTTACTTTATGTATTAAGTGTATTATTATGTTTTAATGCACAAATAACCCATGCACAAACTAAAGTTTTAGGTGAGGAAGAGCTTCTTTTACAAGAAGCAGATATGCAATGGTTTAGAGATGCAAAATTCGGCATGTTTATTCATTGGGGACTGTATTCTATACTCGGACAAGGAGAATGGGCCATGTTTAACAAAAGGATTGATGTGGATGAGTACGCTAAATTATCAGAACAATTTACCGCTAAAAAATACAATGCTGATGTATGGGCTGATGTTGCCGAAAGTGCTGGGATGAAATATATGGTGATGGTAGCAAAACATCATGATGGTTTTGCCTTATGGGATAGTAAAGCTAGTGCCAATGGCTTTAACAGTATAAATAGTGCAGCAAAAAAGGATTTTATTGCCGAATATGTTACCGCCGCTAGAAAACGAAACCTTAAAGTTGGTTTATATTATTCGCCATTAGACTGGCGTTTCCCCGGTTTTTTCTTTCCTGATATGTATCAAAAAAGTGCTGAGGAAATGAAAACTCAAACCTACGGACAAATAAAAGAGTTGCTAAGTAATTATGGGCAAATTGATTTGCTTTGGTATGATGGTGGAGAAGATAACTGGTTAGGGCATGGAGGGATAGAGTTTGGCGGATCTTCGCCTAGTTGGCATGTACGCCCTAAAGACAAACCATACAAAGGATCTTTTTCTTGGGAACCTTTAAAGCTAAATAGCATGGTTAGGGAATTACAACCTAAAATAGTAATCAACCCAAGAAGCGGTTGGAAAGGAGATTTTGATACTCGTGAAAAAGAAGATGGTGGAATGCAAACTGATCGTCCGTGGGAGCGCTGTTATACTATTTCTAAAGGTGGCTGGGGCTGGAAACCCAACGCCAAAGTTCGGCCACTAGATTCTTTAGTTAAAAAATTAGTAAAGGTGGTTTGTATGGACGGCAACCTGTTATTAAATGTTGGCCCAAACGCAGCCGGAGAAATAGAGCCTGAACAGGTTGCTCGGTTAAAAGAAATGGGAGCTTGGCTGAAAATTAATGGCGAAAGCATTTACGGCACTCGCGGTGGCCCTATAGCTTATAACGAGAGTTGGGGCGGCACAACTACAAAAGATAATTTCATATATCTCCATGTGATGAAATGGTCTAAAAATGGCCAGCTTGAAATCCCCTACAAAGGCCGGAAAATTGTTAAAGCCAATTATTTAGCAAACGGCAAAAAGGCTCAAGTTTCACAAGATTCAGAAAAAATAATAATCAATAATCCTAATCAAATATCTAACGGTATTGATACGGTTATTAAACTCCAATTAAAATGATAAAAAACCTTTTTTACTGTTTATGTTTTTTAATGGCAATTAGCGCCAATGCAATCGCTCAAAATATTACAGCTGCAAGCATTTTCGGCGACAATATGGTTTTGCAACAAGGAATAAACGCACCTATTTGGGGGGCTTCAAAACCTAATCAAGAACTTACCCTATCTTTTGCCGGTAACACTTTAAAAACAAAGGCTAATAAGGAGGGGAAATGGATAATAAAACTCCCCAAACTTAAAGCAGGCGGACCGTTAAAAATGGTGATATCCACGCCAGAAGATTCCTTAGTTTTTAAATATGTAATGATAGGGGAGGTATGGTTAGCATCCGGGCAATCAAATATGCAAATGAAATTGCCGGCAATCAATAATGCTCAAAAAGAGATAAGCGAGGCTAAATTTAATCAAATCAGGTTTTTTAATGTAGGGCTTAACATCAGCCATAAACCATTAACACAAGTTAAAGGAAGCTGGAAAGTATGCAACCCAGAGAATGCTAAACAGTTTTCTGCAGCAGCTTATTTTTTTGCCAGAGATTTACATGTAGACCAAAATGTACCTGTAGGAATCATTTCTGCATCATGGGGAGGCACACCTGCTGAAGCTTGGGTGTCAGGCGAAAGCTTAATTAACCATCCAGATTTTAAAGATTCGGTAAAACGATATCAAAAACTACAAAAAAATTGGGAATTGCTTTACCGCAATTTCTTGAAAAATTCGGAAATAGCTAAAAAATCTAATCGTACCATAAAGGCGCCTGTAATGCCGAAAGAAAAAAATTATCCAACGGCATTATATAATGCCATGATTGCTCCAATTGTGCCATACGGAATTAAAGGTGTGATTTGGTATCAGGGAGAAGGTAATGCTCGCCGAGCTTTACAATACCGCAGTTTATTTCCATTATTAATTAATGATTGGAGAATCCAATGGAGCGACAAAAAACTGCCATTCATTTTTGTACAGCTTGCCAATTTTAAAGAACGAAACACGGAACCCGTTGCTTCAGATAATTGGGCAATGTTGCGTGAAGCACAAACCATGGCTTTGAAACTCCCTAATACGGGTATGGCTGTAGCAATAGATATTGGCGATGCAAAAGACATCCACCCAAAAAACAAGCAGGATGTAGGGAAAAGGCTTTATTTAGCAGCCAGCCATGTAGCATATAATAAACCTGTGGTTTACTCTGGCCCTATGTACGAGTCAATGACTATCAATAATGACAAAGCGGAAATAAGTTTTAAACATGTTGGAACAGGTTTAACAAGTAAGGGTAAGCCACTTACAGCATTTGAAATTGCTGGTGCAGATAAAAAGTTTTATTGGGCCGATGCCGAAATTTTTGGAGACAAAATAGTTTTGAGCAGTAAAGAAGTTAGCAAACCTGTAGCAGTACGCTATGCTTGGTCTAGCAATCCGGCGGCTAGTTTATATAACAAAGAAGGCTTGCCGGCATCCCCGTTTAGAACAGATAGCTGGTAAATTAAAAGCTTGTATGGGTAAGTTACTAAACGTGTTTTTATTTTTCATGAGATAAAGCGCAAAAGGACATGAGAATTACCATCTATATCAGAAAATAACATAAATGTGAAAAGTAGTAAAATCAAAGCGATGAAAAATAGCATTAAACATCTTAGCATAGTTTTTACGTTAACTGCAAATTCTTTAGCAGCATGCAATGAAAGTGAAAAAGTTGAAAAACAGGCTCCTGCTGTACCTGCTCCAGATCCTATTGTAATGATAGATCCTTCTACTCCAACTAATGTACAGCCCTACGCTTTAGATGCTAATGATAACCAAATTGCAAATTTTGTTACTCCCTATGCAGCTAATGGGTATGAATTAAGTTTTAGTGATGAATTTAACACTAACACTTTAAATACCACAAAATGGACTACTACAGTTAGTACAAAAACCAGA
>DASSWV010000221.1:0-6817 GCA_035704545.1 Pelobium sp. | reverse complement strand
TGCCTGATGTGGGGTTACAATAACATTCGGTAAATCAAGTAATTCTTGCAAAAGCTTATCTTTGTTTTCATCTAAATGATGGTCTTCAAAAAATAAATTCTTTTCGTTTTCATAAACATCTGCACCAAAAGACGCAACCTTACCTGCCTTTAAAGCCACAATTAAATCTTGAGTGTTAACCAAAGCGCCCCTCCCGGTATTGATCAGCATTACATCATTACGCATTTGTGCAATGCTTTCTGTATTAATGATATGCTTAGTTTCATCAGTTAAAGGCGTATGTAATGAAATAATGTTTGATTGTTTGTACAGCTCGGCCAAGCCTACTTTCATCACAAAATCAGGGTATTCTTTACAAAAGGGATCATAAACCAAAATTTTGCAGCCAAAACCATTTAAAATGGCAGATAAAAAGTGAGCAATTTGTCCGAAACCTATTAAACCCACCGTTTTTCCGTACATCGTAAAACCTTGCAATTCATCTAGTTTAAAATTAAACTCTTTAGAATGCTGTATGGCTAAGAAAATTTTACGGTTTAAGGCCATCATTAATGCGATGGCATGTTCGGCAATGCTTTGTGGCGAGTAAGAAGGTACGTTTGCAATTTTTATATCAGCTTTTGTTGCTGCATCGCAATCAATATGATCTATCCCAACAGAGCGGGTTGCAATATATTTTACACCCAGTTTTTTAAGTCTTTTAATTACGCGGGCACTTACATCATCATTAGTGAACACCACTACGGCATCTTTACCCTTGGCAAACCCTACAGTATCAATACTCAGGGGGTTTGATATTAAAGTAATATCATGCTTCTTTTGATTGGCTTTAGCCAAGTATTCTTTTTCAAAAGATTTTATACTGTAAACAACTGCCTTCATATGAGTATCTGCTTATCAAACACAATACCTGTGCATTGCATTAATAAACAAAACTACCTAGAGGCAAGCTATTTTGTAATGAGTGCTATCAGTAGCAAAACTGATTGAAATCAGTTTTTCATTTTCCTTAGCCTATCGGTGGCCAAAAGCGTGATCTCGGCTCCTTTTTTATCCAGTAAATGCTCTTCTTTAAAATCGCTCAACGTACGGCTTACCGTTTCTGTGGCCATACCCGCCATTGCGGCCAAATCGTTTCTCGAAATTTTAAAAGTTTCACTGTTATTGATCTCCCCTACTCGCAAAAGGGTTTCGGCTAATCTTTTACGTACCGAGTGGTAAGCCATTTGTATCAGCTGTTCTTCTTTTTGGTGCAAAGTTTCGGACAACAGATGGATGAATTTCATAGCTAAAGGCGCACTTTTTTCCAGAATATCATCCAGTTGTTCTTTGTATAGTAAACATACAGCGCTTTCTTCAATAGCTTCAGCATTTTCGGTGTGTGTTCTGCTAACAATTGCATCGTACATTCCAAAATATTCATCGGTACAGTGTATTGCGGTAACCAGCTCTCTTCCGTCTTCGGTAATTTTACTGATTTTAACTTTACCCTTCAGCACTAAATAAATCCCTTGCGATGCGTCTCCATCAAAATATAAAAGTTGACCTTTTTTTAGGTTTCTGACTTTTTTGCCGGCCAGTAAGCTTTTAAGACCTTCAAAACTGGTTATGCTTTCAGAAAAATCTGCTAACTTTTTTAAACCTTGCGTATAAAAACTTTGGTTCTTTTGCTTTTTAAATAATCTACTTTCAATGGCATTTAACAACTCTATATCATCAAATGGTTTTGTCAAATAGTCATCGGCGCCCATTTCCATTCCTTTGCGCATATCAATCCTTTCTGATTTTGCCGTTAAAAAAATGAAAGGAATTACCGCAGTTTCGGGGTTTTTACTCAGTAAATACAAAACGCCATAACCATCTAGTTCGGGCATCATAATATCACAAATTATTAAAGCAGGTAATTGTTTTTGAGCCATTTCTACACCCATTTTTCCGTTTTCGGCAGTAATGGCTGTATAACCTGCAAGCTCCAGAATTTCTGCTGTGCTTTCGCGGATATCTGTGTTATCTTCTATAATTAAGATGGTTTGCTTCATATTTTTACTGATAAGATACAATTCAAAAAAATCAAATTAAATATCAAAAATTAATTTAAATGTTGCGCCTTTGTTTTCTTCGCTCTTAAATTCAATTCGTCCAAACATAAGCTTTATATATCTGTCAACAATATTTAACCCTAATCCGGTTCCGGGGATACTTCCCGTATTGTGCGCCCTAAAAAATGCTTCGAAAAGGTGTTTTTGCTCAGAAACCGGAATGCCTATTCCATTATCTTTAATAGTTATAAAGTATTTATCGTTGGTGATTTCTGTATTAAATTCAATAAAAGTGTTTTCGCCCGAATATTTAATGGCATTAGCTATTAAGTTAATGACACAGTTTTTCAACAGGTTTACATCTGTTTTAACCAAACGTTTAGTGCCCGTATGCTGGTAAATAATACTTTGGTTTTGTTTGGCTACCATTTGTAGCTCCTCTGTTATTTCTTCAGAAAACTGCACCAAATCCACTTCTTCTGGCTTTGGCGTTACAATGCCTGTCTCTAACCTTTCTAAGGATAAAAAATCGTTTAAAATAGTGGTTAAATTACCTACAGCATTTTTAATCTTGTTTACATGTTTTACCACATTTTCGTTTCCAAACTCTTGTGTATACCTTTCAATAAGCGACGCTGAAAGCTGAATAGAACTTAACGGAGTTCTAAATTCATGCGATGCCATAGATACAAATCTGCTTTTTAACTGGTTCAGTTCCCGCTCTTTTTCTAATGAAATACTAACCTCTTCTTTAGCTTCTTGCATTTGTTTAATTAAAAACTGGAGTTCAACCGTACGGTCCTCAACCAAAACTTCCAATTTATTGGTGTAAAGCAACAATTGCTCTTCAGCATTTTTTTCTCGGGTTAAATCGTGAATGAAACCGGTATAGATAATCCTTCCGTCATATTGTACTTCACTTACTGCCAATCTAAATGGAAAAATCTCACCGTTTTTTTTCAGCCCTTTAACCTCTCGCCCAGTACCTATAATATGTGGCTCCCTAGTTCTTTGGTATCTTTCTAGATACCCATCGTGGCGAGATTTATCTGGCTCGGGCATTAAACACGAAATGTTTTTGCCTTTAACTTCCTCCGCCTCGTACCCAAAGAGTCTACAGCCAGATGGATTGATGGATTCTATCGTCCCACGGTTATCTATGGTAATAATTCCATCAATTGCATTATCTATAATGGCGGTTAATAAAGCTTGCTTTTCCATACGGGCTAAAATTAACAGAAATTAATAGAATAAAGCAGCATAAATTAAGTCTGTTACTTGATAGAAACCAATTATTGAGATGACGCTCGTCATATTTTCTTACGCAAGAAACTGCTTATTTCGTGTAAAAAATTAAGCATGAGCCATACCTTTCATATCCCTGTATTAGGTTTAGGATACACCGTTGATACCCCCATAAAAGTTGCACCCTATGGCATTTCTTCTGTTGCCTCCATTGTGGATGATATTGCCATAGAGCGTATAAGAGCTTTTTATTTTGATAAGATAGGTAAGCCTTATCAGGAAATCACAAAAAACGAGGAAGATTCAAGAGCTAAAAGAATTACGGCTTATTTAAATATGATGCAAGATCTTATTGACCAAGAGTTTGAGATTATACAAAACTCGGAGTTTGAGGAAGGGAGCAAGCTAAATACGTATTTTAAATTGTTGCCCAATGAAAGCGTTCTGGCGCAGCAGTATCAGCAAATGGTAAAAGAAGATAATGCTGTAAAAAAGAAAGCGCTACAAGATTTGCTTCGGCGATCGATAACCAAAGGCAAAATTGATGTAAACATTATGGCCAAGGTTGATAAAATGAATGTTGATGCTCGTGGCGAAATAAAAGAAGAAATTTATAGCGATGCACTGGCTTCTTTACGGGGATTTGCAAACAGCAGATTAGAATCTTCTGTAGTGCTTTCTGCCGGCATGAACCCACGTTTATATAGCTATTTAGATAGTTTTCCTGATTTTTTGCCCGATGAAAATCAACAATTAAAGAAAAAAGTGATTCTTAAAGTTAGCGATTTTAGATCTGCTTTTATACAGGCTAAATTTTTGGCAAAAAAAGGTATTTGGATATCTGAGTTTAGGATTGAATCTGGTTTAAATTGTGGCGGGCATGCTTTTGCTACAGAAGGTTTTTTATTAGGTCCAATTTTGGAGGAGTTTAAGCAAAAACGAACTGAAATGACTGGCGAGCTTTTCGAACTGTATCAGAAAGCACTCGCAACCAAAGAAATACAAATAACCGTTGCTCCAGCACTCAAAATTGGCGTACAAGGAGGAATTGGAAATGCTACAGAGAACGAATTTTTAATGAAACATTACGAAATGGACGCCACCGGCTGGGGAAGTCCGTTTTTATTAGTACCAGAAGTTACTGCCGTTGACGAGGAAACGTTGCGAGATTTATCCTTTGCAACAGAAGATGATTTTTACATTAGTGGTTCATCTCCCTTAGGTATTCCTTTCAATAATTTCAAGAAAAGCGGTGCAGAAAAACAGCGTTTACAAAGAATAGCAGAAGGCAGGCCAGGCAGTCCGTGTACTAAAAAGTTTTTAGTATCAAATACCGAATTCACTAAACAACCAATTTGTACGGCTTCCAGAAAATATCAAAACCTTAAAATTAAAGAGTTAAAAAAAGAAGAACTAAGCGAAGCTATTTATCAGCAAAAGTTTGATGCCATTACCGAAAAAATATGTTTGTGCGAAGGGTTGGTAAACTCATATTATGTAAAAAACAACATGCTTAGCCCAAAAGAAAACAAAGCTGTAGCAATTTGCCCGGGACCAAACATCGCATTTTTTAAAGGCCCGTATAGTTTAGAGCAAATGGTTAACCATATTTACGGCAAAATAAATTTGTTAGAGGGCGTAAAAAGACCTCATATGTTTATTAACGAGTTAAAGCTTTATATCGAATACTTAAGAAAAGATATAGAAACCAACTTGGAAATAATGAATGCAAAAAAGGAAAAAAGCATTAACAATTTTGTAAATCAGCTCCAAAACGGGATCAACTATTATAAAGATTTAGCTTCTGACTTTTTAAAACTTAACGCTATTTCTAAAAAAGAGTTCATTAATAATTTAAAAGAATTTGAAGTGAAGTTGATGGAAATTAGTTTAATTTTGAATGACTGAATGATAGAAGGATTGAATAGTTAATTAATTTTGAAGGATTGAATAATTTTAATTTTGAAGGATTGAATGAGTGAAGGATTGAATATTCATAATGGGCGCATGTTCGATTGGATTCATTCTATCATTCTATCATTCAATCCTTCTATCATTAAAAACTCACCGCCCAGAAATCGGGATTTTACCTGCTTTTGCTGTTTCTAGATAAAGTTTTACCTGGTTAACGCAGGCTTTCAAATTTTGCCCAATTTCGTGTTCCCAAAAGCGCATTACGGTATAGCCTGCACTTTCTAAAATTTGCCGGTTTTTTTGGTCTCGTTGCATATTACGCTCAATTTTAGGAATCCAAAACTCACGGTTGGATTTTATTCTGGCTTTAGTTTCCTCCCATTGGTAGCCATGCCAAAAGCTTCCATCTACAAAAATCGCTAACTTATATTTCTTAATTGCGATATCGGGTTTGCCCGGCAGTGTTTTCAAATGGGTACGGTAACGGATATTTTCTTGCCATAAAGCCCGTCTAAAAATGAGTTCGGGTTTACTGTTTTTAGCCCTTATCTTACTCATATTTTGACTACGCTTTTTTGTGGTATAAAAGCCATCTGCTTCTTTAAAGCGTGGAACTTTAATGATTTCGTAAGGATCTTTATATTGTTTGGAAGCCATTGGGTAGCAAAAGCTGTTTCTTTTATAAATAGCAAAACCTAAGCCGAATGCTTTTTAAACTTCAAGCGGAAAGGCAGAAAGCTAAAGGCTTAAAGCTAAATGCACAAAGCTGAAAAGCTAAAATCGCTTATCACAAATCTCATACTTTTTAATTGAAATTAATTATCAGCCTACTACAACAAGTTTATTTAGGACTTGGAACGTTTTCTTGAAACTCGGTCGCATCCAAAATTTACTATAACTGAATATTTTTGCGCATCAACTATTTATAAAAAATGTAAATACAAAAAGTAGAATTTTCAATTTATTTCTAAAAACCATAGTCGACTCTCTATCAAAATCTTAAACTAAACATTATTACAAGAAAGTTCTGTTTAAAATACGCTATAATTCATTATTTATCAAATTGGAACGCTAATTGCAAACCCCATCAAACATATATCTAACATTAAAAAACAACAAAATGAAAAAGCTATTAAAATTAACAATGATTCTGTTTATGGCAACTGCGGTATTTACAGCATGTAGCAAAGACGATGATCCTGCAAACAACGATTTATTTGTGGGGACTTATGAAGGGAACATCAGTTACGAAAAAGATGGAACTACAAAAAGTGCGGACGGAGGTTCGGTAACGGTGATTAAAACTGGCAACAATTATAACTTCCAATTTTCTGACGGGATCCCTAATTTAAATGGGGTCGAATTTGAAAAAGATGCAAATTCCGTAGTTTCAGTTGGTTCAACCGAATCAAAGTACATCAGAATTAACGCAAGTACTTTAAAAATTCTATTTAGCAAGGATGGCGCTAGTTGGACTGCCGATTGCACTAGATAACACAAAAATGTCAAAGTAAAAGAAAGCTATCTTCCCTAACGGAGATAGCTTTCTCTGTTTTAAATGAAAGTGTCACTTAATTTTACATCAGCATTAAAAAACAGATGGTTAAACACCATTATAT
>DASSWV010000203.1:0-4157 GCA_035704545.1 Pelobium sp. | reverse complement strand
TCAACGAGCAAGGTAATTATGTTTTTACCGAGCGTTATCATTTACAAAGGGGCTACTGCTGTAAAAATGTTTGCAAGCATTGCCCATGGAAGTTTAAGCAAGAAAGCAAACCAACAAAAACACAAATTAATGTTCCTTAACTATGGAAATACAAAAAGAGATACAGAACGCAAAATTTGTCGATAATTACCAGAAGGTGTCTGTGAACCTTATTTTTACCTATAATTGGCTCAATTCTATGATTAAGGGAGAGCTTGGTAAGTCAAAAATTACCCCACAACAGTTTAATATCCTGCGTATCCTTAGGGGTCAACACCCAAAACCTGCGACCATAAATATCATTAAAGAGCGGATGCTAGATAAAATGTCAGACGCATCTAGAATAGTAGATAGGTTAGTAAGTAAAGAGCTGGTCACTCGTACCGTTTGCGAAAGAGACCGTAGGGCCGTAGATATTGTGATTAGTGATAAAGGTTTGAGGCTTCTAGCGGGTGTTAAGTTGGAGGAAGCCATGACCAAGAAGTTCAAGAAAAACATTTCTGAAGAACAGGCATCCCAACTGAGTGATTTACTGGATGCTTTTAGAGGTTATTAAGGTTAGCGATGCTGGAGAAATTAAAGGATATTACCACTTTTATATTTGATGTGGACGGGGTACTTACCAACGGGAACATTTTGGTAACGGAAACAGGCGAACAGTTGCGCCAGTTTAATATTAAAGATGGTTTTGCCATGCAGTTAGCGGTAAAAAAGGGCTACCACCTAGCGGTAATTACCGGTGCCAAAACCGATGCCGTAAAAATGAGATTGCAAGGTTTAGGGATAAAAGATATTTACCTGAATGCCTCGCTCAAAATGCCTATTTTCCTAGATTTTATCGGTAAATATGACTTAAAGCCTTCGGAAATACTATACATTGGCGATGATTTGCCGGATATGGAAATTATGGAAAAAGTGGCTATTGCCGTTGCTCCCGCAGATGCTGTGCAGGAAATTAAAGAAATAAGCAATTACATTTCTGCTTATAACGGCGGAGAAGGTGTGGTGAGAGATATGATTGAGAAAGTTTTAAAAGTGCAGAACAACTGGTTTATAGCCCAGCCTGATGCTGATGATGGTTCTGTAAAATAACGTGAGTTTCGGGTGTATCGACAATATCCAGCCCAAGCACTGGTGTTACCTTTAGATTTACAACATCGGATAGAAAGCGGATGCTGCTAATTCTTTAAAACAAAAAAGCTCTTACGCTGAAGAGCGCAAGAGCTTTTTTACAAGCTGTTTTGCTTAGTCCTGATATTGAACTTTAAGGCTTTCTATTTTCACTAAAGCACTTGCGATTCCTGCTCTCTGGCTAGCTAAAAGTGCGTAATGATCGGCATGGTCGGCGTAGTCTTTTAAAACTTCGTCATACTTTTCAAGTGCAGTTTCTTCGCCAGTTATTATTGCTTCTAAAATTGCGCTGTCATTGTCGTCAGCGGTGAATGCGTCCTTAACGTCTAACCATGCTCTGTGCAGGGCTCCTAAAACGCCACCTTCGTCGTTATCAGAATTTCCGCCATGTTGTGCGACATGATTTTTTAACTCCTCTGCGTATGCATAACGTTGGTTGCTCAATTCTAAAAAAGTAGATTTTAAGTGTTCAGACTTTACGTTGTCCATTGCTTCTTTGTAACCAACTTTTCCGTCATTTAAAATGTTAATTAGTCCTTTTAAATCCGACACGATTTCATTTTGATCTTTCATGGTAATTGTTTTTAGTTAAAAATTATAATTGTAGTAGAATTTGCTTTGAAAATGCTTCCCATTTAAAGTAGTTGAGGAAACTTTTTGATTGATCTATAGTTTGTTGGTTGATGATTTTTACGTCAATGCTAATGGTGTTAATCAGTCGACGTAAATGTAGTTCATACTTGCCTTTTGTAGCGTTTATAGCCGAAAGCTCAGTAATTAAATTGGGGTTTTCGATCTCTCTCAGCATAATGCCGACTGATTCTTCGGATAAATCTAACTCTTTTTGATGTTGAACATCATCAACTAAAAGCCAAAAAAAACGTTTGCCTTTTCCATCAGTATCAGCAATTACCTTTAAGTAATCGCCTTTTTCTAATTCTCGGTTTACAGGCAAACCCATAGAATCATGTGCTGTGATTTTATATGCGAGATTTAGCAAGCTCATGTAATTCCATTGCGGTGCGTTGCGTAAACGCCTTACACAATCGCTGTAAAAGCTGTTTACCTCGTTGTTATTGTTAATTCTTTTTACTTGCGTAAACCTTGTAGGTGAAAAAGTTGGCGTAAGTTGATTTTCTAAAATAGCAGACATTGTTTTGTTTTTCTATGATTTGTTATGCACAACTGATACCAAAAAGACGAACAGCTTCAATTTAGATTGTTAATAAATTTGATAGATATATTTTTTCAAAACCTAATTTATTTTTATCATTAAACTATAATTATTGCATTTTTGCTCGTCATAAATAAAGAACAGTGTCTAAAAAAATATATCTAGCATCAAAATCCCCTCGTCGTCAAGAACTTTTAAACTTAATGGGTTTTAAATATGAGTTGTTATTAAAAGATATCGACGAAAGTTATCCTAGTTCCTTACCGTTAAATGAAGTTGCGGGCTTTATTTCTAAAGCTAAAGCTGATGCTTTTGATGCGCTAGCAGATGGGATAATTATTACTTCGGATACTGTGGTGATTTTAAAAAACGAATTGTTAGGAAAGCCTCAAAGTGCTGATGATGCTTTTAGCATGTTAAAGAAATTAAACAGCTCCACCCATACCGTAATCACTGGAGTTACTTTAAAATCTACTGAGAAGGTTTTTACTTTTTCGGAGCGTACGGAGGTGACTTTTTCTGATTTAAGTGATGAACAAATCTGGTATTACATCAATAACTTTCACCCGTTTGATAAAGCCGGGTCTTATGGCATTCAGGATTGGATTGGGATGATAGGCGTAAAAGCCATCAACGGCTCTTATACAAATGTAATGGGCTTGCCAACGGAAAGACTGTACAAAGAGATTGAACAATTTTGAAGGATGAATTCTAATTTTGAATGAATGAATTTTGAATGATAGAATAGTTTTAACTATGTAAATTATCACCCTGCAAAGCATTCAATCATTCTCTCATTCAATCCCTCAATCATTAATTTACTCATTCATTCACTCATTTAATAACAAGCCTTCTTTTAAAGAGTAAGTGCAGGTGATTGTTTCTTTTATTCCTGATGTTTTTAAAACGTATCGTGTCAGGATCGATGCCATTAAAATCATATCTGTTCTCAAAGAAATCAAACCATCTATTTCCAGTCTTTGTTGATGCGTACTGGTGATAATTTCCTCCAGTAAACTTTCAAACTCGGTCAACTGGAGCTTAAAGCATTTAACAGTGTTGGCATTAAAGTTTTGGTTTTTACGGATGGAGAGAATGTTTGCATAGGAATCAAAAGACCCCGCTGTACCAATTAATTTGCTGGGTTGTAGCTTTTCAACCTCGATTTGCAAATCTGTAAGTGTAAGGGCAAACGCTTTCTCCATTTCGGCGATTGTTGCATCATCAATTGCATTTTCATCCTTATAATAATCTGCTAATAATCTTGCTGCACCTAATAAATAACTCTTTTTCCAGAAAATTTCATGCTGATTACAGATGATAAATTCCACACTTCCGCCGCCGATATCCATAATTAAGGCAGTTTCATCATTCAAAACCCCTGCGCCATTGGCTCCCGCGTAAATATATTCCGCTTCTTTTAAACCGTCTATAATCTCAATTAAAATATTGGTTTTTGATAAGGCTTCGTTAATAAAAAGTTGTCCGTTTGAAGCGCCTCTTACTGCGGCAGTTGCAGTTGCTTTTACGTTGTCAACATTATGTTCATCCAAAGCTGCTCTAAATGAAAGCAACGCATCAATTCCTCGCTGGTAAGCCTCTGGCGTAATAAAACCTTTATTAACTCCACCTTCGCCTAATTTTACCGCTATCGTGTTTTTATAAATCACATTGATGTTTTTATCCTCATCAACGGTAGCAATCAATAAATGGAATGTATTGGTGCCGATGTCAATTACTGCTTTTTTGTTGAGCATTTTTTAGTTGGTTAGGATTTAGGTTGTTAGTTGGTTCGTCTTTTCTGGTTTTTTAA
>DASSWV010000176.1:0-6180 GCA_035704545.1 Pelobium sp. | reverse complement strand
GCAGTTTTGTTTGAACGTGGCATCCCTTGCGAGAATATGTTGCATTGGGCAAAGTCGGTAAAATCTGGCGACCCGGATAATTACGAAGGTAGAGCAGCGGCCTATTATTGGAAAAATGTATTTCCAAAAAAGATGGAATTTTTTAGAGGCAGAGAGGGCGACCCGCCAAACAACCTCCTGAATTATGGTTATGCCATTTTAAGAGCCATTGTTGCAAGGTCTTTGGTTTCATCTGGTTTACTGCCCACTTTAGGAATCCACCATCGGAATAAATACAATGCTTATTGCCTAGCCGATGACATTATGGAACCTTACCGACCATTTGTTGATTTAATTGTATTGAAAATTATAGATAACGGAGAAAACTTTCTGGAGTTAAGCAAAGAGCTAAAAGCAAAACTATTAGCAATTGCCAGCGTGGATGTAAAATTTGAGAAGGGAACTAGTCCATTGATGGTCGGTCTGCAATATACCAGCGCATCTTTAGCAAAATGTTACGAAGGCAGTATGCGGAAAATCAATTATCCCTTAATTAAGGATTTTGATGTAAAGAAAGTGAAGAAGTATCGCACAGGTGACGAGAATTACTCAATTGCTGCGGAAGAACAAGAAAATTATTATATAAAGAATGATGGTGATGAAATTGATTTACCATTTTAAAGGGAGACGTTAACAAGCCTTGTGCGTTTTGTTTTAAGCCTTTAAAAAAATGAACCGTTTAAACCAATACCGAATTTTGTGGATACTTGTATTTTTTGATCTTCCTACAGAGACTAAATCGCAAAGACAGATTGCATCTAAGTTTAGGCAGCGCATTTTACAGGATGGCTTTGCGATGTTCCAGTTTTCCATTTACTTGCGCCATTGTAGCAGTAGAGAAAATGCCGAGGTACATATTAAACGAGTAAAAAACATTTTACCCGCAAAAGGGCATATTGGTATTATGACTATTACGGACAAACAGTTTGGGATGATGGAATTGTTCCATGGAAAGGTGGAAAAACCATTGCCAAGTACGCCACAACAGTTGGAACTGTTTTAGAAATCTCAAAAAAGTATATTTATAACGTTTTAGGAGGTATAACAAAAAATGGAGAATATTAATATTTCACTTGGAAATCAAAACAGAATCTATGTGGTGAAAAATATCACATATTAAAACTGGTCGGTTAAAAAATTAAGCTGATATTGAAGAATTACAAAGGATACAAAAGAAAAAATAAAATTATAACATTAACATGAGTACCATCAAATCAACAGGCAAGTGTATTTACTGTAAAGAAAGCTTTTCAAAAGCAGGAATAAGCAGACATCTGCAAAAACATCTACAAGAAAAAACACTATTAAACAGACCAGGAAATTCCTTTATGCTCAAAATTGAAGCCAACCCCCATTGGGGAAGCAGACCTTATTTTTTAATGTTATGGATTGATGGCGAAACAAAAATAGCCGAACTAGATTATTTTTTAAGGCAGATTTGGTTGGAATGTTGTGGCCACATGAGCTCTTTTACCAACCCCAAAACAGCAAGACAAAGAGGCAGTATGTTTGATGTTTTTGACGCCTATGACTTATTAGAGCAAGGAAAAGTAAAACAATATGAAAAATTGATGGAGGAAAATAGCGGAGAAGTTCCAATGAGCAAAAAGGCTATTAAAACATTAACCAAAGATTTAAAACTAATTTATAGGTATGATTTCGGTAGCACAACAGAATTGTTGGTTAATGTAATCTGTGATTTTCCCATCAAAGCAGACGATAGTATTGTACTTCTCTCTAGAAATGAGCCGCTCGGATTATCATGTGACGATTGCGGAAAAGAAATTGCTACAAAAATCTGTGCTGGATGTGTTAATTATACAGATGAAGTTCTGTTCTGTAAAAAATGCGCCAAAAAACATACTAAAACCTGTGATGACTTTGCAGATTATGCAGCAATGCCAATTGTAAATTCGCCACGTATGGGAGTTTGTGGCTATGAAGGCGGTAGTATCGATAAAAAAAGAGATGGTAATTAAAGCATAAACAAATAATATCTATCATAGCAAAATAGAATGAGTTAATATGATCAAAAGAACGCTTCATTTCTCAAATCTAGCTTACTTAAGCCTACAAAAAGATCAATTCCTTTCTCCATTTACCTACTTCCATTGTAACAGTAGAGAGAATGCTGACGTTCACATCAAAAGAGTGAAAAACATTTTACCAGCAAAAGGGCATATCGGTATTATGACCGTAACGGACTGGCAGTTTGGTATGATGGGCCTTTTCCACGGAAAAGCAGAAAAACCATTGCCAGGTACATCGCAACAATTAGAGCTATTCTAATATCTTCCACAACATGAATATTATGAACGTCATAAAAAATAAAAAAGAACAACTATTTTAACGAAAAACAGCAAAAATAAATATGGCTTCTTTTGGAAAAACTTGGTGGGGACAACAATGGCTCAACTCTTTAAATCACATCGATTACGAAAACCGATTGCCAAGAGGCAGCAGTTATGCAAAGAAAGGTGCAGTTTTAAAATTAGAAATCAATGAAAACCACATCAGCGCTAAAGTTGCAGGCAGCAGACCAAAACCTTATCATGTTGATATCATTTTACCGCCTTTTTTTGATCCACAGCTAACAAATTTCATCAATGAACTGGCAAAAAAACCAGTGACCATCTCTAAATTGTTAAACCGCGAACTGGATCCACAAGTGCTAACTATTGCCGAAAGCCTTGGCTTAAAGGTTTTCCCAAAACAGTGGACTGATTTTAAAATGCAATGTTCTTGCCCAGATTGGGCGGTGCCCTGTAAACACCTTGCAGCGGTTATTTATAAAGTAAGTGCCGAAATTGACAATAATCCCTTTATGGTTTTTAACCTACATCGGGTCGATTTGATTGCCGAATTGGCGAAAAAAGGAATTTTCATTCAAAATGTATCAACACCTATTCCGAAAATTACAGATTTGTATTTTGATGCCAAAAAGAAAAAAGTCAAGTACAACCCCGAAAATGCCTATCAAAAACTATCGTTTTCAACGCTATCTCCCATACACGAACCTTTAACAGCTTTGCTTGCAGACTATCCAGTATTTTATCAGAGCACTGCAAATTTTAAAGACAAATATGTAGGCAAAATCTCTAAAGCAGTAAAAAATGCTCAACGTGTGGTTAAAGGTAAGCTTTCGCTAGAAAACTTGTTTTACAAGGCGATGCAAAATGAGCAAACCATTAATCATCATGCTCAAGAAAAAATAACCATTGACGAAACCTTTGCGTCCAAGGTTTTTATAAACGAAACGGCGTTTTCGTTCTTAGATTTTTTGAAACAACTGGCTCAAATCAACGCTTCAAAAACCATCGATTTTCAACCCTCCACTGCGGCTCTTTTTAGCACTCTGCATTTTTCTATCCATTTATTGGCCAACGGTGCGGTAGTGCCTCAAATTGTACAACTTAAAAACAAATCGTTTGCTATACGTTGGTTACCAGCCATGCTGAGTAAAGATGTACGGAAACTGGTGGATCATTTAGAAGATATTTTACCTCCGGATGTATTTATTTGGGAAGAAAAATCAAAGCAAAAAGAGATTAATAATAATACCGCCTTCAACTTGTTATCCTTATTCTTAACCGAGATTATTGCCATCTTGGAAGAAAAATCAAACGAAGATACCTTCTTGAATCTATTTTTCAGAAATGAAAAACACCCATTCAATAAACCCGGAGAGGATGCTTTAAGCGGAGGTGTACAAAACTGGCTGCAAAAATACTATATCTCCCAGGGCAATTACAAACCGCAGATTATAGTAGAAGAGTTAGCTAATGATGACTTTTTAATCCAGATTAATATTGAAGACAATCGGAAAAAAGGACTTGAGGCTCCGGTACCGCTCATAGATATTTTACAAAAAGAAAAGTACGAAAAATCAAGATTTGAAATTTTAAAAAGCTTAGCCCAATTAAGCTCATTTATTGATGGTTTAGATGATTTCATCAACTCACAGGGCCAACAAAAAATGGTGATGGATACACAAACCTTTTCGCCCTTTCTGATGCAAATGATTCCGGCTATTCAGCTGCTGGACATCAATATTTTACTACCAAAGTCACTTCAACATATCTTAAAACCTAAAACGAGTATAAAGCTTAAAAAGAAAACCGGACAATCGTTTTTACGATTAGACGAACTTTTACAGTTTGATTGGCAAATAGCCATAGGCGATACACTGATGGATGAAACTGAGTTTAAAAAATTGCTCAAAAAATCGGATGGTTTAATAAAATACAAGAAAAGTTATATCTACGTAAATCAACAGGATTTAGAAAAAATACACAAGCACTTTAACCAAAGTAACGAACTTACTTCTTTCCAATTATTACGGGCAGCATTAAGTGGCGAGTATCATGGGCAAAAAATAAGCATGAGCAATGAAGTAATGGACATGATCAATGAACTCAACAAAATACAAGAAATTCCATTACCAAAGCAAATTAACGCACAACTTCGCCCGTACCAACATAGAGGTTATTCTTGGATGTACAGAAACGCTCAAATTGGTTTTGGCTCTGTAATAGCCGATGACATGGGTTTAGGTAAAACTTTGCAGGTAATTACCACTTTATTAAAATACAAGGAAGATGGGCTGCTTAATGAAACAAAAGTATTGGTAGTAGCGCCAACAGGCTTAATTACCAATTGGAAAGCCGAGATTGAAAAATTTGCGCCATCGCTAAAAAGCAAAATCTATCACGGTCCAAATCGGAAGTTTGAAAAAGATGAAGAATTTGATATTGTTATTTCATCTTATGGAATTGTACGGAGCGATGCAAAATCGTTAAAGAAAATGAAATGGCATACCTTGGTTATTGATGAGGCGCAAAATATCAAGAATATAAATACAGAGCAAACCAAAGCCATCAAATCAATTGGGGCAGGCAATTTTATTGCCATGAGCGGTACACCCGTTGAAAACAGACTGAGCGAATTATGGTCCATAATGGACTATAGCAATAGAGGTATTTTAGGAAACGTTAAAGAGTTTGACGAAAACTTTGGCAACCCCATTGAACAATTTAACGATGTTGCTGTGGCCGATAAATTAAAGAAAGTTACCGCTCCGTTTATGATGCGCAGATTAAAATCTGATAAAAGTATCATCTCTGATTTACCTGATAAAATTGAAATAGACAGTTTTTCTACCCTTGCAAAAGCACAAGTCAGCTTATACGAAAAAACCTTAGAAGAAAGTCTGAAAGCAATAGAAGCCATTGAAACTACCGATAATAAACTCTTATTTGTTAGGCAAGGATTAGTGTTACAATTGATATTGGCTTTAAAACAAATATGCAACCACCCTACCCAGTTTTTAAAGAACAATATTTTAGATGCATCGCTAAGTGGTAAGTTGGAACTCTTGTTTGATAAGCTGGACAGTATTGTAGAAAGCAATGAAAAGGTACTGATTTTTACGCAGTTTACAGAAATGGGAAATCTGCTGAAACATTTTATTACAGAACGTTATCAGGAAGAACCTCTGTTTTACCATGGCGGATGTACTTTAAAACAACGCAAAGAAATGGTAGATGGTTTCCAGAACAACAGAGCCGATAAAATTTTTATACTCTCTTTAAAATCGGCAGGGACCGGACTAAATTTAACCGCTGCCAACCATGTTATCCATTACGATCTTTGGTGGAACCCGGCAGTAGAAGCACAGGCAACCGATAGGGCATACAGAATTGGCCAGAAAAACAATGTAATGGTACATCGTTTCATTACAAAAAATACTTTCGAAGAAAAGATCAATGAAATGATACAAAAAAAGAAAGTCTTAGCAGAAATGACCGTTAATACCGGTGAAAATTGGATAGGTAATTTAAGTAATAAAGATTTAAAAGACTTGTTTATATTGGGATAAAAGGCTGAAATTGCAAACAATTTAAAATAAGAGGATTAATAAAAATTTAGAATAAAAATCCGAAGGGTAAATTTCTTCGGATTTTTTTAATTCTAAATTCTCAATCAAACTACTGATAATCAATTTCTTAAACTAAGGTATGTTGTTGTAAATATCAGTAGTTCAAAGAATGAAAGCAAATCACAACTGCTGTTCCGCCCCTCCATCCATGTAACCCGTTGTTGTAAATATCAGTAGTTCAAAGAATGAAAGCAAATCACAAC
>DASSWV010000111.1:0-9115 GCA_035704545.1 Pelobium sp. | reverse complement strand
CCTTCAACAATATTCAAAGGAATGGACAGAGAAGCTCGGGTTAACTGGGAACTTAATTCGTACTTTTCTTCTTTTGGAAACTTTGGTGCGATGCTTTTCTTTACGAACATGTTTAGTTCATGCGCTTTCTTCCAAACATCTAATTTTTTATAGTCTCTCATTTGCTAATTTGAAAAGCCCCTAAACCTTACACCAAAAGCCTTAAACCTCTTTACTAAACGCTTCCAAAAACCGATCAGCATGTGCCATTGTCAAATTTAACGCCGGCAAAAGCCTGATCACATTTGGACTAGCTGCACCGGTAAATATATGGTGTTTAAAAAGCAATTCTTTCTTCACATGGCTTAAATCCTCAGGCAAATCAATACCAATCATTAAACCTCTTCCTCTCACTTCTGTAATTTTATCAAATTTGTTTAATTCAGCAATCAAATAATCTCCAACTTTTGTGGCATTTGCTATTAAATTATCTTGCTCCATCACTTCTAAAACCGCTAAAGCCGCGGCGCAAGCTAAATGGTTTCCGCCAAAAGTTGTTCCTAACATTCCATGCCAAGGTTTTAATTTTGGATTGATACTGATGGCGCCAATCGGGAAACCGTTGCCCATTCCTTTTGCCATAGAGTAAATATCAGCATCCACGCCGGCAAAATCTTGTGAGTAAAATTTTCCGCTTCTGCCGTAACCACATTGAACGGAATCTGCAATAAAATATGCTCCATGTTGATCACATAAAGAACGGATAGCTTGTAAGAATTCATTGCTAGCCACTCTAATTCCACCGACACCTTGAATCCCTTCAATAATTACTGCACAAATTTCTTCTCCTTCATCCTCAAAAACGGCTTTCAATGCGTTTAAATCATTAAAAGGCAAAATAATTGAATTTGGATTTTGATTAACAGGGGCAATAATTTTAGGGTTATCGGTTACAGAAACCGCTAAAGATGTCCGCCCATGGAAAGCTTTGGTAAAAGAGATTATTTTTTTCCGTCCATTAGCGAAAGAAGCGAGTTTTAACGCATTTTCATTCGCCTCAGCTCCAGAGTTGCATAAAAACAGTTGGTAACCTTCTCTACCAGACACCTGTCCTAATTTCTCTGCCAGTTCCACTTGTAAAGGAATCTCTATCGAGTTAGAATAAAAACCTAACTGATTCAGTTGGTCGGTTAGTCGTTTTACGTAATGTGGATGCGTATGTCCGATAGAAATTACCGCATGACCACCGTATAAATCTAAATATTCCTGTCCTTTACTGTCCCAAACCAAACTCCCTTGGCCTTTTACAATGTTGATATTGTTGATTGGGTATACGTCGAATAGTTTCATTTGCTTAGATAAAAGTTGAAAGTAAAAAGTTTAAAGTCTCACTTTCTTGATTAAAGAAATCAGCATTGCTTTGATTTCTCCTATTGAATTATTGAGTTTAATAAAATCCGCCTCAGAGATATAATTGAGCTCCTTCGACAGTAAAATTAAATACTCGGCTTCCTGTGAGGAACCAAGTGAAATTTGTAGAAAGTTAGCAAAGTCCTTTTGAGTAAATCTGCCAGAACCTTCAGCAATATTTGTGGGAATGGACGATCCAGATCGTCGTAATTGACTAACTAAACCAAAAATTTCTTCTTTCGGAAAATTCTTAGTGACTTTATAAATCTCTAAAGTAAACTCATGCGCTTTTTTCCAAACTTGAAGATCCTTATAATTCTGCATGTGGTTACTTTAAACTTTTCACTTTGAACTTTACACTAAAAAAACGACGCCTTCAACCTCAAACCTGCTCTCTCATCCAAACCGAACATCAGATTCATATTTTGTACGGCCTGTCCGGATGCGCCTTTCAACAAATTATCTGTGATGGATAATATCAGCAGTTTGTTACCGTGTTTTTCTAAATGGATTAAGCATTTATTCGTGTTCACCACTTGTTTTAAATCGATATTGGCTTTACTTACGTGAGTAAAGGGAGCGTCTGCGTAAAAATCCTGATAAAGCTTTTCTGCTTCTGCTAAACTTAAATTACAATCGGTGTAAATGGATGCGATGATTCCTCGCGGGAATGCTCCTCGGTACGGAATGAAGTTAATGCTGTGCTCAAAGTTAGGTTGCAATTGCAATAAGCTTTCACCGATTTCATTCAAATGCTGGTGCTCAAAAGCTTTGTAAACTGATAAATTATTGTTTCTCCAGCTGAAATGGGTGGTTGCTCCAGGCTTTTGTCCCGCACCGGTAGATCCGGTTGTTGCGGAGATATGAACTTCTGATTTCAGCAAACCTGCTTTAGTCAAGGGCAATAAACCCAATTGTAAACAAGTTGCAAAACAACCAGGGTTTGCGATGTTAGTTGCCGATTTTATTTTTTCTTTATTTAGCTCAGGCAAGCCGTAAGTAAAAAGTCGAGAGTTGAAAGTTGAAAGTTGCTCATCTGACTTTATACTTTCTACTTTTAACTCTGAACTATTTTTAAGTCTAAAATCCTGGGACAAATCAATAATCTTTATTTTATCATTAATCGGGTTTGTTTCTAAAAACTTTCTGGCGTCACCATGCCCTACACAAAGAAAAAGTACATCAATATCCTGCGAAAGCTCATTGGTGAATTTCAGCTCTGTGTCTCCAAACAAATCGGTGTGAACATCCGAAATTAAATTGCCGGCGTTGCTGTTGCTGTGAACAAAAGCAATATCCACGTTCGGGTGGTTCACTAAAATTCTTAACAGTTCGCCTCCTGTATAACCTGCTCCGCCTACTATTCCTACTTTAATCTTACTCATTTTTTATAAGGTTTGAGGTGTAAGGCCTGAGGTGTAAGGTTTAAACTCTACGCCTTAAACCTTATGCCTTTTACCTTAAGCCTCGTTATTTACTTTATGCCAAATTGCTACCTGATTTCCAAAAATTTTAGAGAATCCTTTAACATCTTCTCCGGTGTAACCTTCGTTCATTTCGCCGTAGCTACCAAATTTACTGCTCATCAAATCATTTTCAGATTCAATTCCGATTACTACAAATCGGTAAGGCAGCAATTGTATAAAAACTTTTCCGTTTACGGTTTTTTGAGAATTCGTTAAGAAAGCCTCAATATCCCGCATTATTGGATCATGAAACTGGCCTTCATGCATCCAATTCCCGTAGAACATGGCCAACTGGTCTTTCCAACTTAGCTGCCACTTGGTTAGGGTGTGCTTTTCTAAAGCATGGTGCGCTTTAATAATTACCATTGGCGCTGCGGCCTCGAAACCCACGCGACCTTTAATTCCAATAATCGTATCGCCAACATGAACATCCCTACCGATACCAAAAGGTGCAGCAATTTCTTGCAAAGCTTGAATTGCTTCTGATGGGTGATTATATTTTTTACCGTTTACCGCTACCAGCTCACCTTTAACAAACTCCAATTCTAAATCTTCTGGGGTGCTTTTTGTAACCTGTGTAGGCCAAGCTTCTTCTGGCAACATTCCTTTGGATGATAAGGTTTCTTTTCCGCCTACGGAAGTTCCCCAAATTCCTTTGTTGATAGAGTACTGCGCTTTCTCTGCATTAATTTCCACACCATGTTTGTGCAAATACTCTATCTCAGCTTCGCGGCTCAGTTTTAAATCTCTGATGGGCGTGATGATTCCTACTTTTGGCACAACGATATTAAAAATCATATCGAAACGAACCTGGTCATTCCCCGCTCCGGTACTTCCGTGGGCTACAAAATCCGCATCGATTTCTTTTGCGTAATTTGCGATGGCTGTTGCCTGAGTAACTCTTTCGGCACTAACAGAAAGCGGATAAGTGTTGTTTTTTAATACATTACCAAAAACCAGATATTTTAAGCAATTATCATAATAACCTTTAACCGCATCAACGGCATGATGAGATTTTACGCCCAAACTATAAGCTCTTTCTTCAATTTGCTTTAATTCTTCATCAGAAAAACCGCCTGTATTTACAATTACAGAATGTACTTCTAAATCTAAATCCTTAGTTAGGTATATACAACAAAATGAGGTATCTAAACCTCCGCTAAACGCTAAAACAACTTTTTTCTTCATTTTTTTAGATATGAGTATTGAGATGTGAGATTGATTGAGTTTGCCGTAAAGTATTTCTCAAATCTAATATGTCACGTCTCAAATCCTTATTAATTTGCCAAACTAATGGCTATAATTTTGGTGAAGCTTTTCAGTTTTGCTTCTATTCTTTTAAACAGATTTGATTTTTTAGCAATCTGTTTAAACCTTTCCTCTTCTTCTGCTTTCTTTTCAACAGGATCATAAAGCATTGCGGTACACATACAATTTTGGCGGCCTTTACTCACTAAGATGTCGTAATTAACACAGCTTCTGCAACCGTCCCAAAACTTCTCGTCCTGTGTAAGCTCAGAATAGGTTACGGGCTCGTATCCTAAATCAGAGTTTATTTTCATAACCGCCAAGCCGGTGGTTAATCCAAATATTTTCGCTTCTGGATATTTTTGCCTGGAAAGCTCGAATATTTTAACTTTAATAGCTTTTGCCAGCCCAGATTTACGATAAATAGGATTTACAATTAGTCCTGAGTTTGCCACAAAGTCTCCATGACTCCAAGTTTCTATGTAACAAAAACCCGCCCATGTACCATCTTTATGCAAAGCAATTACCGCTTTGCCTTCTAACATTTTGTTAGAAATATATTCGGGCGAACGTTTTGCAATCCCAGTACCCCTTGCTTTTGCAGATTCTGCCATTTCATCACAAATGGTTTCCGCAAAACCAACGTGTTGTAAACCTGCAACTAATATATTAAAATTTGGATTGTGCATTTATTTAAGTGGTGTTAAAAACCACATTTTCTATTAAATAACAAATAAACTTTTGATGAAGCCGTCATTTTGCAGATGGCATTAAGGGGGGTTATTTCTGTTCGCAAGCCAATCAAAACCTGTGAGCAGATAGCGGTCTTCGTCGTAACGCAAGTGCTTTAAAAGAAGGTAAACAAACAAACATATAAACGGTAAAGCCCTTAACAGAAGCAACACCGCATTGTTTATGTAAATGATTTTGTTTCATCTTTTTAAATATCAGACTCTAAAGCCTGTTTATAACGCAAAATAGCGTATAATTTTTTTTAATTACAACAATAAACGCAATAAATAAGAGGTTTTTACACAACACCTATAAACCCAAAAATTAAAACATTTAAAAAACAACCTTAAAATAAATCAAGAGCAGTACAAATATTGAACTATGCTCAATAATAATTAAAGTTTTTTTAGCTTAATAATGCGACACCAATGCATCATTTTGAGCACAGGATATACAGGGTCAATCTCAAACCATTTCTTTGCGAAATTTGCACTATTCGGAAACTTATGGTGGTTGTTCTGAAAAAGTTCTCCTAACATCAAAAAATCAAATGGTGTAGTGTTTTTTGACTTATCGTCATTATCAAAATTAGCATATCCATATTTGTGACCGCACCAGTTCACTATCGCACCGTGTAAAGGGCCCATTACAAAATGGAAGGGCAAAAACAGCCACATCCACCATTGGGTAGCAAAAACAACATAAAAGGCTACATATCCTAATGAAAATAAAATTCTCGAGGTAAGGGAAGTTCCTAAATTGTCAATCAGTTTCCACTCGGCATAATCTCCCCTGAACTGGGGCTCTGGCTGTTCCAGATCTTTCTCGTAAATCACATACATTCCTCTGGTATTCCACATCATCTGAAATACATCTTCAAAAAAATGTGGCGAGTGTGGATCTTTTTCGGTATCGCTAAAAGCATGGTGCATACGGTGCATAATGGCATAGGCCTTTGGTTTTAAGTAAGATGCTCCCTGACCGATATAAGTTAAAATGTAAAAGAACTTATACCAAAAACTGTTGAGATGAAACATTTTATGAGATGCGTACCTATGTAGAAAAAAGGTCTGCACAAATAAAGATATAAACCAGTGTGCAATAAAAAATATGATGATATACATGCTTTCGCTTTTTGTTTGTGGTTAACGATTTAAATCAACGGTAAATTTAACCAATGATTGTAGATTTTATTATGATTATCATCATTTGTGTTAGATTTCACGGGATTATTGCATTTAAACTACCGTTGCAACTCTTCAATAGAAGTAACAGATTAGAGATAACAATTGGGTATGACTTTTGTTTTACATAACCTATAACACTAAAATAAACATCATGAAACTACCACACGGAAGCTACGAAACCTTATCGGAAGCAATGAACAAATTAAAAGAACAAGGATTTAGTTACGAATTTGATTTTAAAGATACACATTTATGCTGTGGGTCTGAGGATAGAGAGTATGGTTCTGATGAGCTAAAAATAGTTGAAATACACCGTTTTGAGGGAATTTCGGATCCGGAAGATAATTCTATTTTGTATGCTGTTGAAAGCAACGATGGTGCAAAGGGACTAGTTATTGACGCTTATGGGATGTATGCTGATCCAGAGAAAACCAAATTTATGAGCGAGATTGAGATTGTGGATCACAATGCCGACCCTAAATATGATCATAAACACTAAAGAAAAGTTCTTAGAATAGCTTTGCTATAATTTCCTCAGCGCTTAATCCATCAGCTTCGGCCTTGTAATTTCTAACAATTCGGTGTTTTAAAATTGCTGTGGCCACTGCTTGAACATCCTCAATATCTGGAGAGTATTTACCGCGGATTGCAGCATGGCATTTTGCTCCTATCACTAAGTATTGGGAAGCTCTGGGCCCTGCGCCCCATGATAAATATTTGTTTACCGTTTCGGTAGCATGAGGAGTTTGTGGGCGGGTTTTTACCACCAATTTAACCGCATATTCTAACACATGGTTTGAAACAGGGATTTTTTTAATTAAATCTTGAAAATAGGAGATTTGAGCTGCATTCAAGATTCTTTTCAAATCTGCTACTTTACCGCTAGTGGTATTTTTCACAATATTCAACTCTTCCTCAAAAGTTGGATAGCCCAAATCCACATTAAACATAAAACGGTCTAATTGTGCTTCTGGCAGAGGATAAGTTCCTTCCTGCTCTATAGGGTTTTGTGTGGCTAAAACAAAAAATGGCTTCGGTAATGCGTGGGTAACACCAGCCGCAGTTACTGATTTTTCTTGCATCGCTTCCAATAGAGCAGCCTGTGTTTTTGGAGGTGTCCTATTGATTTCATCGGCCAAAATTATATTTGAGAATATAGGACCTTTTATAAACTTGAAATGTCTGTCTTCACCTAAAATTTCACTGCCAATAATATCCGAAGGCATTAAGTCTGGAGTAAACTGGATACGGTTGAAAGATAAGTCTAAAACATTGGCAACAGTTTGCACCAAAAGTGTTTTTGCTAAACCCGGTACGCCTACCAATAAACAATGTCCGTTGCTAAAAACGGAAATCAACACAGATTTTACCACTTCATCTTGCCCAACAATGACCTTAGAAATTTCTTTTCTAATTTCATCATACACCTTGTGAAAGGCATCTATGGCCTCAGCGTCTGATTGATAATTCATACTAATTTGCGGCGGTTGTACTGTCAGAAACCCATTCTTTTAAAATTTCACAGCCAGTATATTCATCATCAATTTTAATATAGGTCGATTTTCTTCGTTTTTCAAACCATTTACTAACTGTTTTGTTGACTTTATCTTCGTAAGCCGCTTCTTTAATTTTAGGTAAATCTTGATCTAAATTTGCCTTATGTGGCGGTATTTTACTCTTTAAATATAAAAAGCGGTAACCCGATTTGCCTCTTGCATCTGTAAATAACGCAGGTGTAGAATAGCTACCCACCTTCATTGTATCAATCGTTAAAAACACCTTAGGCTCTAACTTATCTGTTGGGATAAATGTAGTACGAGACTGCACATTTTCGGCATTTAGCATCATTCCGCCGTTAAATTTAGTTTCCTTCTCATCAGAAAAAAGAGAAGCCGCTGTTGAAAAATCCAATTTCCCCGTCTTAACTTTTTGGTAAATTGAATCAATTTCCACTTTGGCTCTTTCTAAAGCTGCCTCCGGTGTTTCAGGAATGATTAAAAGATGTCTAACCCTTACTTGTTCTCCCCTGCGCTCCAAAACCTCTAAAAAATGGAATCCAAATTCTGTTTCAAAAACTGGAGAAATTTCCCCCTCTTTTAATTTAAATGCCCAAGAAGTAAACTCTTTTGCCATGGTTTGTCTGTCAAAAAAGGGCAATTCCCCACCTTCTCTTGCGGAACCTGGATCTTGAGAGTATAAACGGGCCAAGGTTGCAAAGCTGTCTCCCCCTTTAATCCTTAACCGCAACGCTTCTGCTTTATCCCTATAAATTTCCTTTTCTTTTTTCGTTAGTTCCGGATAAACTACAATTTCGCCCACCTCTACTTCGGTATTAAACTCTGGCAAAGAGTCTTTAGGGAAACCTGCAAAAAAACGACGAACCTCTAAAGGTGTAACTTCCACCTTTTCTGTTATTTTTCCCTGCATTCTTTGCGCAACTAGTTGTTCTCTAATCTCTGGTCTAATCTCATCTTTATATTGTATCAAAGATCTGCCTAAAAAACCTTCCAATTTCTCTTGCCCACCTGCTCTGGATATCATCACACGCATTCTACGATCAATCTCGCCATCAACTTCCTCTTCTTCAACTGTGATTGAATCTAAAACAGCTTGTTGAGTTAACAACTTTTGGCTTAACATATTTTGTAAAAAAGTACACTTAATTTCATCATCTGGCTTGTTGCCTTGCACCAAATATTGAGCATATTGTTGCTCAACCTCAGATTTTAGGATAATGTTATCCCCCACTACGGCAACCACTTTATCTACCACTTTATCTTGTGCGTAGGTGTTGCCTAAACTTAAAAATATGGCACCTATTAATACTATGTACTTATTCATTTATCGTATATTTCTAATTCGTTATTTTTAAGCGCCTCATCAAAAACTTCTTTTTCCATTTGGTTGATGAGCGCCAATTTCCGCTGATTCAAAATCAGGTTTTTAATATTATCCTTTTCAAAAGCTAACGGCGACAAGCTGTCTCTAAACTTTGAATCTCGCAAAATTATAAGATATAATGCATTATTGTCAGAAATTTCAAAAATACGGTTTAAATTGTTGTAATTGTTCTCTGATATTCTTGAAATAGGC
>DASSWV010000102.1:0-2270 GCA_035704545.1 Pelobium sp. | reverse complement strand
AACATAAACAGAAATACACAGACATAATATCATGAAGGAAAAAGGAACAATTTCAATTCACACGGAGAATATTTTCCCCATCATCAAAAAGTTTTTATACTCAGATAATGAGATATTTTTACGGGAATTAGTTTCTAACGCAGCGGATGCTACCCAAAAAATAAAAAGATTAGCGGGTTTAGGCCAATACAATGGCGAGTTGGGCGAACTAGAAGTAAACGTAGCTTTTGATAAGGATAAAAAAACCATTACCATTTCTGATAATGGTTTGGGAATGACAGCAGAAGAGATTAAGAAGTACATCAACCAAATTGCTTTCTCTGGAGCGACAGAATTTGTAGAGAAATTTAAGGACGCTAAAGATGCCAACGAGATCATTGGTAAATTTGGTTTAGGTTTTTACTCTGCTTTTATGGTCTCGGATCATGTAGAAATTCAAACGCTTTCTTACCAAGATGGTGCAGAGCCTGCCGCTTGGATTTGCGATGGCAGTACCGAATTTGAGATTAAAGAAGGAACAAGAACCACCCGCGGAACTGATGTGATTTTACACGTTAATAGCGAGTCGGAAGAGTTTTTAGATCAATATAAACTACAACAGATTTTAGAAAAATACTTTAAGTTTTTAACCGTAAAACTGGTTTTCGGGACAAAATCTGAAAGTGTGGAAGATGGCGAGGATGCAGAAGGTAAAAAGCAGTACAAATCTGTTGATGTACCAAATGTAATCAACGGTGCAAAACCAATTTGGACGCAATCTCCATCTGAGTTAAAAGACGAAGATTACCTTGCTTTTTACAAAGAACTTTATCCATTCCAAGAAGATCCTTTGTTCTGGATTCATTTAAATGTGGATTACCCGTTCAATTTAACCGGAGTTTTATACTTCCCTAAATTGAAAAACGATGTAGAAATCCAAAGAAATAAGATCAAATTATTTAGTCGCCAAGTGTTTATTACCGATGAGGTAAAAGACATTGTTCCTGAGTTTTTGATGTTGTTACATGGCGTAATTGATTCGCCAGATATTCCTTTGAACGTTTCAAGAAGTTTCTTACAAGCTGATGGAAATGTGAAGAAAATCAACAGCTACATCACTAAAAAAGTAGCTGAAAAATTAGGCGAATTGTTCAAAAAAGATCGTGAAGCTTACGAAGCTAAATGGAGCGATATCGGTTTGTTTGTGAAATACGGAATGATTAGCGAAGAGAAGTTTTACGATAAAGCCAAAGATTTCGCTCTTTTTACCAATACCGATAAAAAGAACTTCACCATGGATGAATACCGTGATAAAGTTAAAGATATACAAACAGATAAAGACGGTAATTTGATTTATCTATATACCGTTGATCCGGCAAAACAAGATGGTTTCATCCAATCCGCTACTAAAAGAGGTTACGATGTTTTATTGATGGACACGCCAATTGACAACCATTTTGTGAGCCAGATGGAGCATAAATTGGAAAAAACACAATTGAAACGTGTAGATTCTGGCACTGCTGATAAGCTGATTGACAAAGGCGAAAAAATGGAACATGTGTTAAGCGAAGACCAGACTAAACAGGTAAAAGAAATCTTTGAAAAAGCGATTAACAAACCTGCTTACCAAGTAGAAGTTGAGGCTTTAAGTCCGGATGAATTACCTGTAACTGTTACCATGGACGAGTTTATGCGTAGGATGAAAGACATGGCAGCAATGGGCGGTGGAATGAGTTTCTACGGAAATATGCCTGATAGCTACAAAGTTGCCATCAACGGAAACCATAAAATTGTAAATAAAATTTTGGCATCTAGTAATGAGGCTGAACAGTCTGCATTAGCTAAACAAGCTTTTGATTTGGCTTTGCTTTCTCAAGGATTATTAACTGGAGCTGAGTTGACTGCTTTTGTGAATAGAAGTGTTTCTTTGATTTAGGGTGTGAGCTAAAAGGTTAATACAAAAAGCTCTTCCGAATTAATTTGGAAGAGCTTTTTTACCTTTAAGCCTACAAAAGACCTTCGCTACTTGATAGTAACATCGATTGTGTAAGAGTCGCCCTCAAACATTAAATTTGAAATATTCAAGCCTCCCTCTAGAGCACCTTTTGATGCGATCACGGAATATAACTCAGCACCTTTTAGTTTAAAATTTGCTTTACCATTGCTGCCCGTTGTTTTTTCTTCCACCGTCTCAAAACTTAGCGTTTCAAAGATTTCTACATTAGCTCCAGAAACAGAACTACCGGCACTATTCTTAACTGTAACAGTCAAATCAATAAATTTCACTTCTT
>DASSWV010000046.1:0-5671 GCA_035704545.1 Pelobium sp. | reverse complement strand
TAAGTAAGTCCTTCTCCTTCGGAGAAGGACTTAGGATGAGGCTTTACTCCAGCCCGTCGATGGTTACTGCCACGTTTCCAGTTGCAACTACCATTGCAACGATTGCATTGGGTGTTAAAATAACTTTGTTTGGTGTAAGTCCGCTTAATTTACCATTAACTTTTACACCTTTAATGGGCTGATAATTATTTAAGTAGCCGGCCATTGTTTTTTCACCGTCGGCCATTTGGGTGGCGATGGAAAACCTGCAAGCATCACTCATCTTTTTGAGAATTAGACCGTGAGCTAACCAGTTGCCTACTTTTAAAAGCTTGTTCTTAGAATCTAAAACAAAATCAACCTGCGCCAAATATATCTCTTTTGTAGTTGCGTCATAAGCAGGAATCCCGGTAAGGTAAAAATCGCCATTTACAGAACCGCTTAAATTTACTGCTACAATCATTTTGCCGTCTTTACCCCATAAATCAACTTTATTTACGGTAACCGAGCGCTTGCCAGATTCAAATTTTTGTCCTGCAAAATTTTTGGTAACCATAGCTGATGCATAACTGTAAGGTGCAAAAGCCGCAACATTTGCGTTAAATTGGTCTGGCATTTTATCAACTGATTTTAAAACAATTGAGTTTCTATCAAATACGATTGAAGGCTGGCGACCGATGGCAGTTTCTAAATAGGTTTTTAACCCCATATTTACAGTGATTTTTTGATTAGCCACTTTGGCTTTACCGGCATAAATTTCTACCGGTTGCATGGTAAACCAAGTCTCGTATTCATCGTTCACTTTTGTAGGCTGGCTAAAACTTTCCAGGGCATCCAACACATAGGGTTTAATGTCTAAAGATTGGGCAATAGCATCGTCAACTAATTTCGCTAATGTAGGCTTGAAAATAGAAACCGCCGGGTTAATTAAATAAGTAATCGGGATTGCTTTGCCTGCCACTAATATGGTTGGAGTTTCTTTCCATTGTACGTTTTGGATATTGGTTGTGGTAACGATTTTCCAATCTTTTAAACCAACAGCAGTGCTCAGCCTAACTGAACCGTTCAAATAAAAATCCTTAACATCTGTTAGGTCGAGACCGAAAGATTGGACCCCGTATTTTACTTTTCCTACTATTTTTAGTGGCAAATCCATCAGGATTTTTCCGTTTTGTTCACTGATTACGATATTTGATGGCTTATAAACCTTCATCATCAGGTTATCACCCTCCATGGAGTTATCATCGTATATTAAGCCTTTAAGGTATTTATTGCTCTGTGTCTGTAGATCTTTCACTGCAATTTCCACAGGCATATTTATAAAGGAGAGTTGTTTTTCATAAACCACCTCAGTTGATGAATAATCTGGCAAAGGCTTTAGAGCTTGCACTTGTTTTGAAGTACTGCAAGAAGACAGGTATAGTGCGAAACCTACAAGCAATATTGTGAGAAACTTATTTAAAATCATAATCCGTTGAAAAAATTAGAGTACAAATATATCAGCTAATTAGGAGATTTTTTGAGGAGTTTGAAAAGAAAGGATATATTGAACGCAATTTACATTGGCTCAGATAAAAACTTGATGATGAATGAAAAGATGGCAAGGATCAATAATATGTGAACCATTATGCCTGCCGCAAAAACAAAAACGCCCAGCACCCAACCCACTATAAAAAGTAGTATTAAAATATTTAATATAATCCTCATGGCATTTTATTGTATCGTTAACAATAAACAAAGGGTATGCCATTAAAATAATATCATCTGGATTTTGTTATAAAGAGTCAGATGGTTTGATTTTTTTGATAATAATAGGTGGAACACAGTCCTTTAAAAATACTTTTAGTTTCTGTTTGGCTGATTTTTTAAATGCTATTACATCTTCATCATTGTTTTTTCTTTCTCTAAATAAGGTATTATGTTTTTCTTGATTGATGTTGATTTCGGAAGAAGGCCTGCCGTTAGAATAATAGTATAAAGCCAATGATTTCCGGCTCCTATCTTCGGGACAGTTTAACGCATCTGGATGCCCGTGATAGGAGAAATCTGTGGTAGAGAAAATAGCCATTCTGTTAAATATTGGTAAAATCTTGACCTCGCATTTTTCCATGTTTTTATCCCACAGTTCAAAATTTCCACCGTATTCCTCTTTCCAATCCTTATTTAAATAAACTAAAACGTTAATACGCCTATCAAGCTTTAGCTGGGGGTGTTTGTTAAAGTCTGCATGCACTTTCAACAATCCTCCTTTTTTTATTTCGTGTTGACCACCTCCAAAAAAATATGGATCGCTAATTAATGGCTCATCAATTCCGGTTAAAATCTGCAAAAAATTAAGAAACGGCTCAGAATTTAAAAAATGCATTAAAACCTTGGTTTGTGTGCCGAAGTTGCTTTCTCCCTTACCTGCAAGCTTGATTTGCTTAGTATCGTTAAAGCTGATACTATCCTTTTGTGATAGATCAGGAAACTCGGCTAAAACCTCCGTTAAAAAATCTTCATTGAAAAAATCATCAAACGAGATACTGGGGAAAGGATGAGCATTTTTATACCGAGCGGTGTGCTGATTTGCCAATTGATTTAGATCTCTACTTTGTGCACTCAGTAAGCTTTCCATGTAATATTTTTTAATTGGAGTTAAATATACGAATGGTTTATTAATCTGCAATTTTTATACTCTTGAAATAAAAAACAGCAACGAGGACACTCTCGTTGCTGTTATCGTATGTTGAATTATTAGTGACTAATAATCAAATTTGAGTTTGCTTGTTTCTGGCGTACCGCTAGGCAGTTCTTTTTCTGAAACGTTTGCACTTGTAGGGAAACCGTTTTCATCATATATATAAGTATTGGTAATTTCACGGCTAACATCTGCAAGAGTATATTTAAGCTTTACCACTTCGTTCACAGCGTAAAGATCTGCCAAAAAAACATCCACAACATAGCTGGCTCGGGCATTACTAAAAATGCTTTTCTTGTTTCCATACGTTAACTCTTGGGTGCTCACAAGCGTTGTACCTAGGTAAGACTGTATCTTGCTAATGTTGCTGTTAGCATAGGTAATTACTTGTTTAGAAATTACGTTTGTATTTGTACTATCTTTTACCAGTATTTCTGCAATTTGGTTTGATGAATTGAGGGTATAGCTGTACTTATATTTTTCAATCAGCTCGTTATCCTCATAAATAGTGTAAACCGCTGTTTTCGGTTTAGCGCCATCGTAAGTAATTTCTAATTTTGTTTTATTATCCGAATCCATCTTGTTTTCAACCGTGGTAAGGTTGTTACCAAAATAGCTCAATTTGGTTTCTGTTCCGTCACTGCTTTTAATTAAGCTTACTCTCCTATTATTATCATAAGAAAAATTAGTTGTGGTAGTGTCGCCATTGTCTATCTCTGTAATTTTCTTTAATAGCTGTGGGTTAGGTGCATCATCTTTTTCACAGGCAGTAAATGCCAATCCGGCTAACGCTAATATTAATAATTGCTTTTTCATTTCTCTTTTTTGTTAAATTTTAGTTTTTAAAAATTATTTATTAGATGCATCTGAACCACATTACGCCAATCATTCAATTTGCGATACAAGTAATATTATTTTTTTTTTAAAAATTTAGATTTGAAAGAGAGTCTGGAGCATAGTTTTGCTAATCTTTTTTATTGTTGATAGTTTTCAATTCTTATTTCCCAATTGGATTTTCTTTATCTATTCTATTAGCTTTCTTCTCTGCTCGTTTATTAAGCAACCAACCACTATATAATAAGTTGGTATCCAATATGGGTTTCGGGTAAAATAAACTTGCTATATATCCAACACCTATCACAATTAAATGGCTGTACACACCAAGCATTAGTTTATGATGAGTAAAATTAAATTCGCCGAAATCAAGCAATAGTCTTTTATGACCTTCCAAGCCAATTTCTGTAGAGGTTAAAAATGCATAGGCGGTAAATATAACACACACGATGATGGCTATATTAATGCCCTGTCTGTTTGCTCTGGCACTAAATACACCCAGTAAAAAAATTCCGACAATCCCTCCAGAAAAAATGGCGTAAACAGTAAATATCACTCCCAAAACTCCTTCGCTCCCGGCGTATAAATATAAATAGCCAATGGCTACAGAGAGTGTCCCAGAGAAAACAACCATCAATTTACTGGCTAGCAAATACTTTTTATCTGGAAGGTTGGGCTTTATTTTTTTGTAATAATCCTCAATTCCAACGGCGGCCAAAGAATTCAAATCGGCGCTTAAGCTACATATTGCAGCCGAAATTAAGGCCGCAACAATAAAACCAACTATACCGATAGGCAATTGGGTCATCATAAAATAAGGAAAAACAGCTTCGGAATGTGTGCCCGCTGGTAGCGGATTTTGCTGGTAAAAAACAAATAAAAGTGTACCGATGAACATAAATATTGCCCAAACCGGAACAGCCAACAAAATCCCCATTAACGAAGCTCTTATCGCCCCTCTATCATTTTTTGCAGTTAAATAACGCTGAACAACTGTTTGATCGGTTCCGTATTTTTGAATGGCATAAAAAGCGCCGTTAAAAATCATCACAATTAAAGTGAGTTTAGTGAAGCTAACATCGTAAGGGCCAAAACCAGCCCGTCCATTATCTGAAGCAACTTTTAAAGCTTCCGGCAAGCCTCCTTTTATCGAGAAAATCAAAATTCCTAAACAAACGATCCCGCTTGCAAAAAGCATAAATCCTTGAAAAACATCTAACCAAATAACGGCCTGTATCCCGCCTTTTAAGTTGACAATAATTAATACCAAACCAACAATCGCAAGAATTAAATAAGGGTTGATATCAGAAAGCCTATGGATGGCGGCCGCAAGCAAAAACAAAACCGTACCCATTCCTGCAAACTGCCTGATTACAAAAGAAGAAGAGCTATAATAACGGGCAAGTACGCCAAACCGCTTTTCGAAATACTCATAAGTACTTAATCCGATGACTTTACGGTATAGCGGTACGATGAACCAGATTGTGCCCATCAGTACAATAGGTACCATGAAACCTTGCACTAATAATATCCAGTTGCTGGTAAAACCTTGCTCGGGATAGCCTAAAAAGGTAACGCTACTGATTAAAGTTGACAACAGCGATAAGCCTAAGGCCCAAGTTGGGAAATTACCTTTTGCCAAAAAGAAAGTTTGTGTTGAATTTTGATTACTGGCAAAACGAAAGCCAAAATACAAGGTAATTATGAGTACTATGAGAATAATCGCATAGTCAATGTAATGCAAATGGTTCATATCGGTCTCCTTTCCATACGCTTTTAAAACGATGGACTCCAAAAAATGGAGCGTTTTAAAATGGTTTATATCGGTTTATATCACAAACTATTTTAAATATAGTTCGCTTATCTGTTCAGGCAGTTCATAACTGCCCGGTTTTACTGTAATGTATAAAGCTTTTTGTAGTGCGTTCATTCTAATTACACCGCGTAAAAATTGGTGTGTTGGAACAAAATTATGAAGGTCTAGCTCTTGCAATATTTCCGCTGCTGTAGCTCCTCCTTCAATAAATAATTCGGCAATATTTTCTTTGCTCACAATTTCGGCAACAGCTTTTGCCATGGTTTGTCTTAATGTCAGAGCAGAAATAGCTATGGTTTGCGTCAGCTTTTCGTCTATCGCGATAATTGCACTTTGATTTTGTTGTACGGATGCTGAAACCT
>DASSWV010000028.1:0-2333 GCA_035704545.1 Pelobium sp. | reverse complement strand
AATAATATTTTTTTCATCTTTCAAAATCGTTTAACTAATCAAAATCGCATTTCAACATCAGCTGATGAGCTAATCCAAAACTAAGAAATGATCAAAAATTAAAATTTATTAATTGGTTTTAGTAATTAGTTAAGCCGCTTAAACACCTACAAACATCCTTGTTTGGATTGCGTTTATTGGGGCTATTTTATTTCTTAATACAGTTACAATTGTATGAAGACGTTTATTTTTATTTAATCTGATAATCTATATTGCTTTTTTTCCCTCATTTACCTATAACATTAATAAAGGTTGATTCGGGTGATTAATCAAATAAGCAGGCTATTAAAAGAAATCGCCTGCTTATTTGAAATTGTTAATTTTTAAATTTTTTACTGATGGTTTCTGAAGGAGTTTGTAAGGTAGCCACAAATATCCCACTATCTAAACTTACTGGTAACTCAATGTTGTTATACCCTTTGTTTAATTTAATGGTTTGGCTTAACATTACTTTTCCGCCAACACTATAGATATTTATGACTGCTGTAGTTACGTTTCCTGATAAAACATTCACCTTTAACTGATTTGGAGCCGAGTAAATGGTCATCTCAGTAGATTTAATTCCGGATTTTACCGCAATTATTTCCGAAGTGGAAGATTTTCCATCAAAATCTACTTGCTCTAATTGGTAATAATTAGTACCACTTAAAGGGCTTAAGTCCAAAAAGCTGTAGTTTAAACTTGTAGTAGAGTTTCCATTGCCATTTACTTTACCAATAGCCGAGAATTTTTTACCATCTAAAGAACGAAGGATATTAAAGTGTGAGTTGTTTTGCTCAGATGCAGTAACCCAATTTAATTGAATAGCATCATCCTTTTTTTGACCGTTAAACGATTCTAATGAAATTGGCAGAACACCTGTTCCAATTGCTGTGCTTCCTTGTGGAGCCCAAGTTACGCTTCTAAAAACTGTACCTGCTGGCGCTGTTGCTAAAAGAGTTAAAGGTGTTACGGTTCCTGCATCATTTACTCCACCAGAGGCCTGGGTAACAATTGATTCAGAAAAAGTATAGAGTTTGGAAGTTCCCGCCCCAGTTCCGTCATCACCCCAAGAGGTAATGTAAAGTGTGAACACTGTATTTGCACCTGAGATGGTTTTAACTCCCGTAATACTTTTTATAAGGCTTGTTTCTGTAACGGGAATTGTTCTCCTAATAATCCAGTCGTTACCCCCTGCATTTGTATTATACCTTCTAATTTCGTTATTGACATCATCAACAGAGTACATTATTTTTCGGTCACTAAAAGTAAATTCAACCACCTGGTTTATTGCTTTTCCAACACCTACTCCGCCTCTAACGGTAAATGCTTGCTGTGTTGTAGGGAGAGGTGTTAAAAACGGTAAACCTCCGTTTGCTCCAAGAGGCGCCACCAAATTATTATCAAAAATTGACAATGTGGTTGGCGCATTTTGGTCTACACTTACCCGGGTGGAGCTTGTTGCATTTAGCGTTGTGTATTGTACGCCATTATTAAAGCCGTGAGCCCAAATATTAGTGCCGTCAATAATTGCTGATCTGGGAGAACCTAATCCTGTAGTAGGATCGCTAGATAAAGTAGTTCTGGTATTAATTGATCCGTCTGCTGCAATTACACCTACCACCAAACCATCGGCAGCGCTTGGCACCGTGGCTCCTACCGCCGCATTATATCCAAAAATTGAAATGTACTTGCCGTCTTGAGAAAGCGTTGATATTCCTTCTTGTTGATAAGTACCAGTTGACGAAAGCTTTAACAGTCCAGTTAATCCTTTGTTATCTCCACTAGCAACTTTTGGCACTCCCAAACTTTGCACTAAAACACCAGCCGTAGTATACTCGTCTAAAAATACGGGTACCAATTGTCCATTGGTGTAAGCTGAACCATCACCATACCTGTAAACAACTAAGTTACCGGCTGTAAATCCTTGAGAAAATCCCATACTGATAGTAAGGGCCAAGACTGAAGTTAAAAATAGTTTTTTAATCATAATATTAAATTTATTGGTTAACAATTTGTTAGTTATTTATAATTTTCTTTTACTTGTTGATAGTAGTTTTTAAGCGTATAAAAAGCTAATTTCTTTTGCCCGGTATTAGATATCAAACCTTTACGGTTCCAAAAGTTTTGATACACAGCGTGAGGCCTGCGTGGAGATCTAAAGTCAACTAAAATCCATGGCGTAATCCCTCTTAATCCATCAATTTTTTCAATTAGTTTGAACTGATTTTTAAATAGATTGTCCTGATATTCTTCTGAAAAGCGGGTGTCTTTATCTGCATGTAAACCAGCCAAAGCAGCGCCACCCACTTCTG
>DASSWV010000421.1:0-3109 GCA_035704545.1 Pelobium sp. | reverse complement strand
TAATTCTATTAATTCTTTATGATTTGCGTTTTCATCAAACTCTTTTTCCCACTTTGCAATAACAACCGTTGCTAAGCAATTCCCTAATACATTTACAGAAGTCCTGGCCATATCCATTAACTCATCAATTCCTAGAATAATAAATATTGGCCAAACCGGCAGGTTGAAAGATGCCGCCGTTCCTAAAAGGATAACCAACGACGCTCTGGGAACTCCGGCAACGCCTTTGCTAGTCAGCATTAAAGTAAAAACAATTACCAGTTGTTGTCCGAAACTCATTTCGATACCTGCAGCTTGGGCTACAAATATAGCAGCTAAAGCTAAATAAAGCGTGGTTCCATCCAAATTAAAACTATAACCCGTTGGAATCACGAAAGCTACGATCTTACGTGGAACACCAATTCGTTCCATCGCTTCCATGGCTCTTGGCAATGCGGCTTCGGAGCTGGTAGTTGCAAAAGCAATGGAAATTGGCTCGGCGACTGCCTGCAAAAACTTTTTGATGGGTACACCCACAAAAAGTGCAATCGGGAAAAGCACCAATAATACAAATGCAATTAGCGCCACATACAGCGTAGCCAGCAATTGAAAAAGATTGACGAGAATACCCAAACCCATGTGCCCGACAGTAAATGCAATGGCGGCTCCAACGCCTATCGGTGCAAAGTACATCACAATGTTGGTGAACTTAAACATCACTTCCGAAAGGCTTTCTGCCGCTTTTAACATTGGGCGGCGTTTATCTTCACGCACCATAGCCAAAGCAATTCCGAATACGATACTAAATACCACTACCTGCAAAACTTGTCCTTCGGCTATAGATTTAGCAATGTTTTCTGGGAAAGCGTGTAGAATAACTTCTGAAGTAGTTTGTGGAGGCACATTCTCCAATACTTCGTTAATTTCTGTGGGAGGATTGATGCCCACACCCGCTTTAGAAATATTAATTGCTGCCAGCCCAATAAATAAGGCTAAGGTAGTAACCACCTCAAAGTAAACCATTGATTTCCACCCCATCCGCCCTACTTGTTTCAAATCAGAGTGCCCAGCGATACCATAAACCAAGGTTCCAAAGAGTAAAGGCGCAACAATGGTTTTAATCATCTTTAAAAATATCTTGCTCAACACTTGTAAATTGATAGCAAAGTCGGCGAAATCATGCCCAATCTCTGCCCCAACAACCATTGAAATTAAAATCCAAGCGGTAAGTGTTTTTTTATGAAAGCCGAGAGCAATCAAAGAAGCAACTGCCAACCACCTGAATACAAGCAACACAGGTTCTGCTATTGCAATGATTTGGTAATGGTTGGTGATGGTTAAAAGTGCCGCTATAAAAATTGCGATCAGCGTTATTAATGGGATTGGCTTAATTTTCATTAATTTAGTTTCGGATTTATAACAAAAGTAAATATTTTACTGAGTTGACCAAACGAATGATACAAAGCCCCAAATTAGCAGATTTAAAAAAAGAACTCAATTTTTTGCAAGCGCCAGAATTAAAGGAGCTCTGCTTGAGATTGGCAAAACATAAAACAGAAAACAAGGAGTTGCTCAACTTTTTATTGTTTTATGCTGATAAAAAAGAAACATATGTTGAAGACGTAAAAACATTAATTGTGGATGAGTTTGACAACCTGCATCCTAGCATTTATTTAGCTACCAAACAGATCAGGAAACTGCTTAGATTAATTAACAAACACATTAAGTTTATCGCTGTAAAGCATTTAGAAACCGAAATAGTTTTAGCTTTTTGCCGGGAATTTATCTCGCACCCCATTGTAACGCTCAACCAAAAAGCCACTATTGGTATTTTAATTAGCCAGTTAAAAAGATTGATTAGGTTGATCCCGAAACTGGAAGATGACCACCAGTTTGACTACCAAACGCAGTTTGACGATTTAATGGCTTTACTAAAAAGTAGACGGTCGCATTTTTCTGAAAGAGATTTACAATAATTGTAACAATTTGGCACCCTAATCATCTAAAATAAAAATCACAGCGTTCAATGTCGGAAAAAGAGCAAGCCTTTCAGGAAATTTTTAAGGCTAATTCTAAAAAGATATACCATTTATGTTTGGGTTATACCGGCGATAGCGATGCGGCTAACGACTTATTGCAGGAAACTTTTTTAAAGGTTTGGCAAAACCTCGAAAAGTTTAGGAACCAGGCAATGATCTCTACCTGGATTTACCGGATTGCCGTAAACACTTGCTTAACTTATCTAAAAAAAGAAAAGAGAGCGGCTAAAGATGAACTTACGCCAAATATCATTGAAAATAAAGAAGAAGAAGTTTCCGAAAAAAACGAACAGATAGAAACACTTTATAAGTGTATTGCCAAGCTTGACGAGAACGAAAGAATAATCATCACCATGGTGATGGACGAAGTGCCTTACCCAGAAATTGCAGAAATTTCAGGTATTTCTGAAGGAAATTTAAGGGTTAAAATACACAGAATTAAACATAAGCTTACCGAATTATATAATCAGCATGAAAGACTTTGATTCATTAGTTGGCATCTGGAACGACCAAAATACTGCTCCAAAGCTTGATTATAAGGAGATCATCACTCAATATAAGATAAACAGGAACAAGTTGAGTACAAAAATATTTATAGAGCTTTTGGCTATGGTAATTGCTATAGGCATCATCGCTTATTTTTCTCTAGGCGCTGACTTCAACTTATGGACTTCTTACCTAGGTATTGTCACGGTTATCGCTTGCGGACTTTATTTCATCAGCATCCAAATCATCAATTTAAAAAGGATTGCAAGCAGTAATACCCTTTTTGATAAACCTCAGGATCACATTGCTTTTATCAAGAAATTTAGGCAACAACGCTACACTCAGCATACTAAAGATTATAATATTTATACTTTAGCGTTGAGCTTGGGAACAACACTTTTTTTTATTGAAATGGCTTACGAATTTGGTACGGTATACATTACCATTGTAGCATTGGTTACCCTTATATGGTTTGCAGTGTACTATTTCTATTTTCTTAAGCAATACATCAAAAAAGAAGACCAAAAATTTCAGGAAATGGTGGAGGATTTGGAACGTTTAGACAGGCAGTTTAAGGATGTTGAGTAGAACTTTTACCGTTATGC
>DASSWV010000389.1:0-2573 GCA_035704545.1 Pelobium sp. | reverse complement strand
AACTTTCAGTTAGAAAATGCCAACATCACCAGTAAAAAATTGTTTAGTGCACACGACGCCACTAATATTACTATTAAAAATGCAATCATTCATTCAGCAGACAGCAATATAAACCTGATTGACGTAAGAGACCTAACTTTTGAAAATGTAAGATTTGAAGTACCTGGCGACGAAATTATCACTAATATTTCCGGAAAACTTTCAAACGATATTCAGTTTAAAAATACTGACCCTAAGAAACCTAAAGGTTGGGTTAACAAATATTGGAGAAAGTAGAGTTTTAACCTAAAATACGTTGCCTTACCGCTTCGTACAAAATCACTCCGGCAGAAACCGAAACGTTTAAAGAAGCAATTTCTCCAGCCATGGGTATTTTAGTTAAATAATCAGAGTTACGTATCAGTTCAAAACTGATTCCTTCATCCTCAGCTCCCATAATAATGCAAGTAGGTGCGGTATAATCTGGTTTATAAATTAAATCGTCAGTTTTTTCTGTGCAGGAAACAATTTGTAAACCCGAATCTTTTAAAAACCTCATAGTTTGCAATAAACTATCGTGACGGCAAATTGGGATTTTATATAATGCTCCGGCGGATGTTTTTACAGCATCTGGATTTACCTGAGCCGCTCCTTTTTTCGGGACTACAATGGCATGTACACCTGTACACTCCGCAGTTCTGGCAATTGCTCCAAAATTTCTCACATCGGTAACGCCATCTAAAATTAAAATCAACGGAACTTCACCACGTTCATAAACCGCTGGAATTATATTTTCTATTTTTTCATAAGTAATAGGCGATATAAAAGCGATAGCACCTTGGTGGTTTTTAGCGGTAATCCGGTTAAGTTTTTCAATAGGTACCAATTGCGATGGAATATCGTGGCCTCTAAGCAATCCTTTAAGCTCAGACATTAAATCACCGGCTAAGCCTCGTTGCAAAAACAACGATTCAATATCTTTCCCAGAACTAATGGCTTCCATTACCGCTCTAATCCCAAAAACCATCTGGTTAACTTCCTTTGGTTCGCTTTTAAATCTTCTATCGTTCATACGGCCGCAATTTAACCAAAAACTCTGTGAATGGTTAAAAAAATTACGGCAGATCTGCAAATAGCAAAACCTTATTAACAACCCTTAATTTTATAAACACCCGCTCTAAAGTCAATTCTGGAATAGAAAAAAATATTTTGCACAGGTTTTAAACATTAATCGTTGATAATTAGATTGATAAACGACTATAAGTAGCTTTTATAAATTGTGCAATAAAATTCTGTTTAAAAACTAGTGGATTTAGTCATCATTTTTTGCATATTTTTGTAGTTATGAGTTCTGAAGTCGACAATACAAAAATCGGATTTCCCAAAGAGAAAAGAGGCAGGCTAACCAATATGGTTTCTGGTTTAGGGAAACTACCGCCACAGGCTTTAGATTTAGAAGAAGCCGTTTTAGGCGCTTTAATGCTCGAAAAAGATGCGCTTTCTACCGTTATTGACATTTTAAAACCAGAGGTTTTTTACAAAGATGCCCATCAAAAAATCTTTCAATCTATACAAACACTTTTTACTGCATCATCTCCTGTTGATATATTAACCGTATGCGCCCAGCTACGCCAACAAGGCGAATTGGACCTTATCGGAGGTGCGTTTTATATTACAGAACTAACAAACCGGGTTGCTTCTGCAGCCAATATTGAGTTCCACGCTCGTATCATTTCTCAAAAATTTATACAAAGAGAACTGATTAGGATTTCAACAGATATTATCAATCAGTCTTACGAAGACACCAGCGATGTTTTTGAGTTATTGGACTATGCCGAAAAAAACCTTTTCGATATTGCCCAGAATAACTTAAGGCGAGACTCACGTAAAATGGACGACATTATTAAGGAATCCTTAAAAATGTTGGAATCTTTAAGAGGTAAAGATGATACGTTAACAGGCGTTCCTTCTGGTTTTACCGCTTTAGATAGGGTAACCAACGGATGGCAAAAATCTGATTTGATTATTATTGCTGCCCGTCCGGCGATGGGTAAAACGGCTTTCGTTTTAACTTGCGCCAGAAATGCCGCAGTTCAGTTTAATAAACCAGTGGTTGTTTTCTCGCTAGAGATGTCGTCTGTACAGTTGACCAATCGTTTAATTTCTGGAGAGGCTGAAATTGAACAAGAGAAAATAAGAAAAGGCCAGCTAGAGGATTGGGAATGGCAACAAATGCACAGCAAAATTGGAAAGCTAAGTGAAGCGCCTTTAATTATTGATGATACGCCTGCATTAAACGTTTTCGAATTTAGAGCGAAGTGCAGAAGACTTAAAGCTCAATACGATATTCAAATGATCATCATTGATTATTTGCAATTGATGCAGGGAAAAGCAGAAGGCAAAGGCGGTGGAGGTGGCGGCAACCGGGAGCAGGAGATTTCCAGTATTTCAAGAGCTTTAAAACAAGTTGCAAAAGAATTAAGCGTTCCGGTAATCGCACTTTCGCAATTGAGTAGAGCGGTAGAAAATCGCCCTGGAGGCTCTAAAAAACCAATGCTGTCTGATTTAAGGGAATCTGGTGCTATTGAGCAAGA
>DASSWV010000378.1:0-2390 GCA_035704545.1 Pelobium sp. | reverse complement strand
TTTCGGGTCAGATCGAATGCTAGATTCATCTTCTAAATAAGAAGGCTCATAACGGAATTGGACAAACTTGCTTTTACCAACTTGCAAGGGCATATAATCTCTACACCAAATATCTTTAGTGGATTTTAATAATCCATAACTTATTTGATGTTTGTCAAGTACCTGAATTAAATTAGCTGAAGTCTTTGAAAAAAGACTATCAGAATGCAATCTTTCCGACAAATACACTTTATTTGTGTTTCTACCTTGAATCATTTAATTTTTCGTATTCTTTAGTAAAGAACCCTGCTCTATCGCTTAAATATTCCAGATACTCTTTCTCATTAAAAATATCACTTTTATCATTATTACAGAAATAGCAAGCTAAAACGCAATTTTCGGAATTATAGAGATTGTCCGTTGAGTCTCTTCTTTCAACCTCCAAATGTTTACCACGTGTTGTTCGTTTTCGATTTATAAATTTCTTTTCGAAAAGTGTGGAGATTACTTTTTCATCTGATTTACAATAGTAGCATTTGCCATCTTGCATCTCATACTGGTTTTTATACCATTTGTAAAAGTTGTTAAACTCTTTAAAACTACTAAATCCAGGTAAGTTTTTCTTGTTGTGGTAGAGTGTACGGATGCGTTTAATGATTTGGATTTCATCCTTTCTATCTATATCTAATTTAATCGCTAATTCACTGTATTCAGCTCTTGAAATCCCTAACTCAAAACAAATTTCGTCAGCTAGTTTGGAGTCAATAAAAAGTTTCTCAAAGAATATTTCTACGTCCATATTAGTTTTTTTACCTTGATAATTGTTGAAATTGTTTTAAAAACAAAATTTTTATGATTATCTCCACACTGTAGAGATAATTTTAATCAACCCTAATTGTCTCCGAACCAAGGATACAATTCTTTAAGCGTTAATAGTACATCTTATGATAATCTAAATTGTCGTATCGGTGATACGACAATTTAAGAACCTCAACCGTTACTCTTCTCAATCAAATTAACCAAATCCACAAAATCCTTTACGCTTAAACGTTCTGCTCTCAGCGTCCAAACCGTTTCTTCATTCTGTTTTTCTTTTGGGATAACACCCGATAAAGCATTACTTAAAGTTTTCCTTCGCTGATTAAAACCCGCTTTTACCACCTGCCAAAATAATTTCTCATTACAACCTAATTCTTTTACTTCATTTCTGCTTAACCGGATCACCGCCGAAAGCACTTTAGGTGGCGGATTAAAAACTCCCGCTTTAACGGTAAACAAATACTCGCACTTAAAGTAAGCCTGCAAAAAAACACTCAAAATTCCGTATTCCTTGCTTCCCGGTTTAGCCGTACAACGCTCGGCGACTTCCTTCTGAAACATGCCCACCACTTCTGGCACTTGGTTTCTGTTATCTAAAATCTTAAATAAAATCTGCGAGCTAATATTATAAGGAAAGTTCCCGATGATTGCAAAACTTGTCGGGAAAACATCTTGAAAGTTAAGATGGAGGAAATCGGCGTTAAGCAATTTATCACCCAAATCCGGATATTTTTTATGGAGAAAATGAAATGATTCTGTATCAATATCGATTAAATGGGTTTCGAACTCTTTTTTTTGCAATAAAAAATCAGACAAAACGCCCATTCCAGGGCCCACCTCCAAAACTTTATCATACTTATCGTGATGCACTAAGCTGTTCACAATTTTTTCCGCGATATTTTTATCGGTCAAAAAATGCTGTCCTAGATGCTTTTTAGCTTTTACCTGACTCATTATTTTGTAAAGATGAGCTACAAATTACGGAAAGTTTAATCTTTAAAATTAACATTCGTTCCAAAATCTTTATTTTGCAAAAAATTTATAAAAATTCTTTTTGGTATGAGCGAGTTGTTAAAAGTAGGAATATCTATTGGAGATGTAAACGGGATAGGTTTAGAAGTAATTATCAAGACGCTTTCTGAATCTCAGATTTATAAATATTGCACCCCAATTGTTTACGGACATACCAAAGTTGCTTCTTTCCACAGGAAAGCAGCCGGCATACAAGAATTTATTTTTCAGGTCATCAATCATCCAGAAAACGCTCATGCTGGGAAAGCAAATATGATCAATTGCTGGGAAGAGGATGTAAAAATTGAACTCGGAAAAGCGAATGACATAGGCGGAAAGTATGCTTTCCTATCTCTACAAAGAGCCACACAAGATTTGGTTGCCGGCAAAATTGACGCTTTAGTTACCGCTCCAATTAATAAACATAACATCCAAAGTGATGAGTTCACTTTCCACGGACATACAGAATATATTCAAGCAATGGCTGGTTCGCCAGATTCACTGATGTTTTTAGTGAGCGATGAGCTAAAAGTTGGTGTAGTTACGGGACATATCCCTGTTAAAAATATTACTGCGGGTAT